>NZ_JAUBUI010000119.1:0-14045 GCF_036705385.1 Microcoleus sp. B3-A4
CTTCCCTTTCATTTATTATCAAACTTTCCTATTTTACCATAGAAATCCCTATTTACATCTCAAATGGAATTGCTATAGATTATTCTTGGAGAAGTTATAAGATATCTAGCGGGCAAGATGGCGAAGTCTATACGGAGGTTCCTTGTCGTACTGACAGGCGAGTGCGCCGTCCTGATGTAGCTTATCTGACTCCTGAACTTGTTGCTCAATTTGGTGATGTTCCGACTTTGCCTCAAAGTCCGCCCTTAATTGCTGAAATAGTTTCTCCTACTGATATTGCAGAAGAGATTTTTCTTAAAGCACAAGAGTATTTAGATTCTGGTTGTCTGGAAGTTTGGATAATTTTTCCAGAAAGTCGCTGGATAATGATAATGACTCAAACTCAAAAGTTAACCTTTAACCAGGGTTTTACCATCAGCACTCAGTTAGTGCTAGCGGGTTTTAGTGTTGCTGTTGAGGAGTTGTTGGCTTGAAGGCAAAAATTAGTTACGTATAAGTGCTTTCTGGCCGAGCTCGCCCGTGATCCTCGTGATAATTTGTGAATAAGTCATTGACAAAATGCCATTCGCCCCAGGCAATTAATAAAAATTTTTAGCAATAAAAAGTGCAGTTGTAAAGTTGCACAAAATCACCAAGAGCGGTAAAATACTCATTGCTTTGTTTGCAAATTTACCGTAAATTCCAATTGGGAATTAAAACCAATCATTGAAATATGTCTAAGACTTACACTGTTGAATTGATCCACCAAGGCTCTACCTATACCGTAGAAGTGCCCGAAGATAAACAAATTCTGCAGGTTGCCAACGCTGCGGGCATTGATCTGCCTAACTCCTGCAATGCGGGGGTTTGTACTACTTGCGCTGCTAAAGTTATTGAGGGTGAAGTGGAGCAAGTTGATTGCATGGGCGTCAGTCCCGAACTTCAGGCAGAAGGTTATGTGTTGCTGTGCATTGCTTATCCCCGATCGAACTTGAAGATAGAAACCGAAAAAGAAGACATTGTGTACGATCGCCAATTCGGTAAATCCTAGGACTAAGCTAAAATTGAGCTAAGTACCGATCACAGTAAAACCACTATGGATCGCCCGATGACTACCCATTTCATTTCCGCAGAAGTTGACCTCCACGATACCGCCGAAGAATTGCACTCGGCGATTGAAATTGAACTGCAAAAGCACGGCGAACCCCTGCGGTGGGCAGTCACAGACGTGGATGTCGATCGGCAAAAGGCTGTGGTAGAAGGCTACGTGCTCGTGGAAGCATCCCCCGCAACAGTGTGAACCGGCGCCCTTTAACAGTGGTTTTGATAGTCCCCACAGGCGTTGGAGCCTCGCTCGGGGGCTTTGCAGGAGATGCGCTGCCCGTGGCTAGGGCGATCGCCCAAATTTCAGACACCCTGATCACTCATCCCAACGTCCTCAACGGCGCTCAACTTTATTGGCCGATACCTAACGCTCTCTACGTTGAAGGTTACGCCCTTGACAAATTTGCTGCCGGATGCTGGGGACTGCAACCAGTACATCAAAATCGCATCGGCTTAATCCTAGATTCCGCGATCGAACCAGACTTGCAGTTGCGGCACTTGCAAGCGGCTGATGCTGCTAGAGCTACATTGGGTTTGAATATAACCGATTGTGTTTTAACCGATCGCCCTCTGCAAGTAGAATTGCGTATTTCTGAATCAGGGGCATCTTGGGGGACGATCGGCAATCCCGACAGTTTATTGCGCGCTGCAGAAAAATTAATCACACAAGCAAGAGTAGAGGCGATCGCAGTTGTGGCCAGATTTCCCGACGATGAAGGCAGCCTCGCCCTCGAAAACTACCGCCGCGGCAAAGGAGTTGACCCCCTCGCCGGCGCGGAAGCTGTCATCAGCCACCTCGTCGTCAGGACGTTTAAAATCCCCTGCGCCCACGCCCCCGCGTTGTCTGCGCTTCCCCTCGATCCGCACCTGTCCCCGCGATCGGCTGCTGAGGAAATCGGCTATACTTTCCTACCTTGCGTGCTTGCCGGCCTCAGCAAAGCTCCCCAATTGGTAGCGCCAGAAAGCCAGCAGCACAATCAATTATCAATTACCGCCGATCGAGTCGATGCGGTAGTGATACCCGCCACAGCCTGCGGTGGCAGTGCTATTCTGAGTTTGAGTGCGCGATCGTCCGTACAAATCATCGCTGTCGGCGACAACAAAACCCAGATGCAGGCGACTCCAGAAAAACTGGGAATCAAAGCTTTGCAGGTAAACTCATATTTAGAGGCGATCGGAGTTTTGGTCGCTTTGCGAGCCGGCATCAGTCCAGCTTCCTTGGGTGCAGACATCTCCTCCCTGCGTTGTTTGTCTGACTCAACAAAACAAATCTAAAATCTCAAACCTCAAATCTAAAAGTGATTAAGTGGCAGAAAAAATTCCCGAAAATCCTGAAATTGAACCCTTGACGCGCACCCAAGTTTTAGTAGCAATGGGCGTGACAGCAATTATGTTGCTGGCGGTAGCTAAATTGTGGTTGCTATTTGGATCGGTATCGCTTTTGCCAGTCAAATTAATAGGAATCGACTTGCTCAAAGGATGTGCGATCGGACTGGCAATTACAGGCGGAAGTGCGATCGTTTATCACCTCTGGCCGGGTTATCGCCGGAGTGCAGACGTTTACTTGGAAGTAGTGCTCAAACCTTTGTTTTGGCCGGATTTAATTTGGCTGGGACTGCTGCCGGGACTTAGCGAAGAATTGCTATTTCGAGGCGTGATGCTGTCTGCTTTGGGATTGAATGTTACCGGTTTAGTTTTATCGAGTTTTTGTTTCGGCATTCTGCACTTGGGAGGCATGGATCAGTGGCCTTATGCTGTTTGGGCAACGGCTGTCGGATTGCTGTTGGGTTACAGCGTTTTAGCTACTGGGAATTTGTTAGTGCCAATTACCGCTCATATCTGTACGAATTTGATTTCTAGCTGTGTCTGGAAGTGGGAACACAATGCGGTGAAGCGGTAGATCTATCGCACTACAATATTGAGGTCGGGGCGGGTTCACGCGTATCTCTGCTTAATAACCAAAGTATTTTTAAACCCGCCCCCACCCAGCGACAAAATTTTATTAGGATCACACTTACCGGACACGAGATTTGAAAACTTTATTAAGGTAGTTGATAACTGCTCGCTCGCACAATCAATTCACCTTGACTGAGGTCGCGGCTGAATATAAAAGCTCCTTCTTTAGTTTCGCCGTTTGATAAAAAATCAATTTGCTGGTGGCCGGATTCCAAGACTTCACCGTTGACACGCAATTCGGCAATAATTTGCACTGATTCTGCCGTTTCGCCGCCCGTGTTAGTAACTGTAAACGGCACGTAAAATTGCCCTTGAGTTTCGCGAATAGGCGTGTTGCGAGTGACCGAAATAATCGGAGGTTCCTGCTTTTTAGCCAGCCAGTTGTAGAGTACGAGTCCGGTGAGGGTAAAAAGGATGAAGCAGGCGATCGCAAATGTCGCCCATTCAGCAAAAGTTCTTTTTGGTTGCTGTTCGTTATTACTTTCACTCATACCGCCAACCTCCCCGCCGCGCCGCCAATAGTCGCCGGCAATCCTAATACTAACGTATAGCTCAACCAAATCGACCACGGGTCGTCAAAACTCAGTTTTTGGAAGAAAAACATCATAAATGCAGAAGCCGCCAACGACACTAAATATGCCATGACAGTTTCGCTGAGGGGACGCTGAAAAATCCCTTGCTGCTGCTGCCGTTTGGCTTGATAAGTAAAGCCTGCTACAAATACAATACCGTAGGAAATTAGCAGCGAAGCAGCGATAATTGCTAATTGCCAAGGTGGCGAAATACCCGCCGCTAGCATGGGAATTTCGTCAGTTGGGGCAATGTTGAAAGCAATGATCATCGCGCCGATTAAAGTAGCGCCGATATCTGCTACAGTTGGATTGATTGTAGGTTCCTTTTCGCTGTCTGAACTTTGATAGCGATCGCCGCTCAAGAAACCGCTTGCCAGGGCAACTCCCAAGGAAAACGGCAGGCCTTCAAAGATGATTTTCCCCAAAGTTTCTTGCAGCGGAGTCTCCGGCGTAATTTCCCTGAGCAAAAATAGGACAAAAGTCGCGCAGACAATGCCGATGGCGATCGCTTCTACGGTATCGATTGCAGCATCTAGCCAGCGGATGTCCTTAGTTTTGCGAAAACCTTCAGTGCGAGTCAGCAAGAAAACCACGATAAAAGTAGTTGCGATCGCGATCGACATTTCCGCTGGTGTAGTATAGGAACCGATCCACCAAACCTCCATCGTATAAAGTAGGGGAGTACCGAACAAAAAGCCGCCCGATGCACCTCGAATGATGTCGTATAGTTCATTTGACCACTGATTTTTACGTCTTTTTGATTTTTTCATTTTTGATGGAAAACGCACCTCAAAAAAGGCGATCTCTAATTTGACATATTTCAAGTGTTATCGTCGATAGCATCTGCACTCAACTTTGTGCGTAAGCTACTAAAAATTCCTCTCTATAAATTTCCACCTCAGTAAAAATTGCTCTCCGTGTCCCTGATTTTATTTGATCGTGGTTAGGCATTACTAACGGAGTCTACGTGCCATCCTAATTCTATCGCACTATCACAATATGTTCGCGTTGTCTAATAATCCGAAAACGCAACAACTAAAATGTTCGGATGGCTCGTCTTTTAGAAGCATCGACAGGAAAAATTGACATTAAATAGCGACCTCTGCTTCTACTAAAAAAGTCTCGATCGCAGGTGATTCGTTTTCCATTGTTTCTTTGTCAAATACTTTGATGTAGCAGCGAATAGCTGACTTGACTTCAGCTAAGGCTTCTTCATAGGTGTCACCTTCACCAACTACGGCACCTTTGATACCAAGGAGATAGGCTACATAACCCTCGGAATGTTTTTCAGTGAGGATTTTAAATTGTTTCATCTTCGCCTATTTATTTTTAAACTAACTTAATTCACCACAGCCGCGCGATCGCATAAGCATCAAAAATAGCATCAACGGTCAAAATCGGTATCTGTTCCGCCATAGATTGTGCAATTATCAGCCTGTCAAAGGGGTCACGGTGATGCAAAGGCAGTGAAGCCACAACCTCAATGTGGCCAAAAGTTATTTCCAGTATATCAATTTTATTAACTGCGATCTGCTGCTTGATAAACTCCATAAAAGGCATACTAAAATTTAGCCTGCCTATACTATGTTTGATAGCCATTTCCCAGACGCTAGCTGTATTGAGGAGAAGATCGTTCTCTCCGTTATCAATTAGCGCTCGCCCTGTGGCGGTGAGTCTCGAACTGTCTGTCGTATACCAAATAAAGGCATGAGTGTCCAACAACAACCTCATGACCTGTACTCCTTAAACTCTTCTAGCGGTTCGTCAAAATCATCGGACATCCAAACCATTCCTTTGGCACTTCCTGCTTGCCGATTGGGTTTAGCTTGTTTGGGAATTACTACCAATTTTATAACAGGCTGGTTATCTTGAGTAATCGCCACTTCTTCGCCTCTGATCGCCGCTGCGATTAATTCCAGAAGCTTTTCTTTAGCCTCAATAATGCCTACTTGATACATAATTCCTGCCTCCTTACTATTATCAATTTCCCACATCACCATTCTCAGTCAATTAAACAAATCATCTTCGTCCAAATCAACAGACTGCAACTCCATATCAACCGACTGCAACTGAGCCGGTGTAGCAGGAATCGCCGCAATAATTGCATCGATTACCTTCGCCACCGGAATAATCTCCATCCCTAACTCTGGTACGGGTTGATTCTTAGGAATAATCGCCCTTTTGAAACCCAATTTTGCCGCCTCCCTCAGCCGCAACTCTAATTGGGAAACCGGCCGTACCTGTCCACCCAAACCCACTTCCCCAAGCAAAACAGTGCGCGCATCAACCACCCGATCGCGAAAACTGGCCACAACGGCGATCGCAACTGCCAAATCCGCGGCCGGTTCGTCCACCTTCAACCCGCCCACCGTCGCCAAAATCACATCTAATTTAGATAAAGGAATCCCCACCCTTTTCTCTAAAACAGCTAAAATTTGCTGCAATCTAGCATTGTCCACACCAGTAGTAGTACGGCGCGGCGAACCGAAACTTGCAGGGCTGACTAACGCCTGAATTTCCACTAAAATCGGTCGAGTTCCTTCGCAAGTAACAGTCGTAGAAGTACCGGGAGAAAATTCATCTCTATTCCCTAAAAACAACTCCGACGGATTATCTACTTCTCGCAAACCGTTGGCTACCATTTCAAAAACACCGATTTCGTGAGTAGCGCCAAAACGGTTTTTCATCGATCGCAAAAGTCGATGAGAAGCAAAGCGATCGCCCTCAAAATACAGTACAGTATCTACCAAATGTTCCAAAACCCTCGGCCCCGCCAAAGCTCCATCTTTCGTAACGTGACCGACAATAAATAAAGTAATATTTTCCCTTTTCGCTACCTGCATCAAAGCCGAAGTACATTCCCGCACCTGAGCCACCGAACCCGGAGCCGATGTTAAACTAGCAAAATAAATAGTTTGGATACTGTCAATCACCGCCACATTCGGTTTCAGCGCTTCCAACTCCCGCAAAACAACTTCTAAATCAGTCTCTGGAAGCAAATAGAAATTCTCCGCTGAATTGTCCTCGGAATCCTTTTTCGCTTCCCCGTTACTGCCAGATTTATGTCCGCCGTTGCTTGACAAATCAACTGGATTAGCCACGCCCAAACGCTGCGATCGCAACTTCACCTGCTGGCCCGACTCCTCCGCACTGACATACAGTATCCGATCCTTGCGGGACAACATATTCGCCACCTGCAACAGCAGCGTCGATTTCCCGATTCCCGGTTCCCCCCCAATCAACACCAGCGATCCCGGAACAATCCCGCCTCCCAAAACTCGATCGAGCTCCCCGTAACCAGAAGGCCAGCGAGACTGAGTTTGGTCGGAAATCTGCGATAATCTGAAAGATACCCTTGGTTGACCCTTCGACTTATCAGGGGGCGAACCGCCCACTGTCTTAGTTGTCACCCCAGTTAAACCAGCCCGCGACACAGCAGCAGTAGGTTGCTCTAACTGCTCGTCAAAAGAATCCCACTTCTGACAGCTAGGACATCTGCCAAAATATTGTGGTGAATCATAGCCGCATTCCCGACAAATATATTGTATTCGAGGCTTAGGCATTGTTTTATGATAAATAGTCACCCTTAAAATTTGGAAAAGTCTGAGTTAAAGCAATTATCAAGCTTTCAGACCGATCGCCGCCCATGATTCAATTTGTGTCCTCTATGATAGGGTACAAAAAATTAACATTATCTGAAATGTAACTTAAGGAGTGCTCGGTAACTTGGAAAACCATAAAGAAAAAATTCTGGTAGTCGATGACGAAGCCAGTATCCGCCGCATTCTGGAGACTCGCCTTTCCATGATTGGCTACGATGTCGTCACCGCTGCTGACGGCGAAGAAGCTCTCGAAACATTTCGCAATACCGAACCAGACTTAGTGGTTTTGGACGTGATGATGCCGAAGCTAGACGGTTACGGCGTCTGTCAGGAGTTGCGAAAGGAATCCGACGTGCCCATCATCATGCTAACTGCTTTGGGAGACGTAGCCGATCGCATCACCGGTTTAGAATTGGGAGCCGACGATTACGTCGTCAAACCTTTCTCTCCCAAAGAACTCGAAGCCCGCATCCGTTCGGTACTGCGGAGGGTTGACAAAAACGGAGCATCGGGCATTCCCAGCTCTGGAGTCATCCACGTCACCAATATTAGGATTGACACCAACAAGCGCCAAGTTTACAAAGGCGACGAACGAATTCGCCTCACGGGCATGGAATTCAGCCTGTTAGAACTGCTTGTCAGCCGTTCTGGAGAACCTTTTTCGCGATCGGAAATTTTGCAGGAAGTCTGGGGATACACGCCAGAACGCCACGTAGACACCCGCGTAGTGGACGTTCACATCTCGCGGCTTAGGGCAAAGTTGGAAGACGATCCCAGCAATCCCGAATTAATTCTTACCGCCCGCGGCACCGGCTATCTCTTCCAGCGAATTGTCGAAATTGGGGAAGTAGGATAAAGTCAGTTGGCAGTTGGCAGTTGGCAGTTGGCATTAGTTAAAATACCAACTACCAATTACCAATGACGGTTGAGTGTTGAGTGTTGAGTGTTGACTAATGACTAATGACTAATGACTGTGGACTAATGACTAATGACTAATGACTAAATCTGATCCCAATAAAGTTTTGCGGCAATTGCCCTTAGTTGCAGGTGGGTTAGCAGGTACGCTGCTAATGGTCAACCGCTTGCTGACAGAGCAAATCACAGATTCTCAAGCTCGATCGGACGCTTTGGGAGTAATTATCAGCGCTTTGCTGATTTTAACAGGTTTGCTGTGGCAGCAGGTGCAAGCGCGATCGCCCGATTCCGTAAAACTTATCGGCGAAGAAGGTTTTGAATTTGCGCCGGATTTGCCGGAGGCTGTGAAAATAGAATTAGCCTGGGCGTCGCGTTTGCTGTTGACAAATACCGCCACAAGGTCGATCGTAATTGTCTATCAGGGAAAAGTCCTATTGCGGCGCGGCATTTTAGGCATCAATCCCGAAGTCAAACCAGGGCCAATTTTGCAGCGAGTGCTCGACAAAAACAAACCAGTTTATTTAGTAAATCTCAATATTTATCCCGGCAAAATTGAATTTGACTATTTGCCAGAAAATACTCAAGGAGTCATCTGTCAGCCGATCGGCACCCAAGGCGTTTTAATCTTAGGTGCTAACGCGCCCCGCAGCTACACCAAACAAGATGAAAACTGGGTTGAAGGGATTGCCGACAAACTAGAAAATACCATCAATCGATTTGAGATTTGAGATTTGAGTTTGAGATTTTGGGGTGCGCTGCAGCGCACCTTACTCCTAAACAACGCTCTCCGGGTGCGCTGCAGCGCACCTTACCCACTCAAAACTGAAAATTTAAAACTACTAGCGAGCCCAGTCAGTACCGCGCCACAGCGTAAAAAACAAAACACTAGAAATCAGCGCGCCCAGCAGCCACTTAATAGCATTTTTAAATAACCCCACGCGCTGATTTGACTGAACCGCAGCACTTTGCGTCTGTAACCGTTCCTTAGCCGGAGTAATTCTCGAAAGAATTTGCTCTTTCAATTGCTGTGGGTTTTGCGTATCCGCTTGTACCCCCAGACGGGTAAGTTCCGCCGCCAAAGTCCTTAAATCTTCAGGACTACCCTTCTTTAGCCGATCTTCCACCTGCTGCAACTGAGCTAATTGTTGGTTTGCTTGAGTAGTAATTTGCTGGTTGTTTTGGTTGTTGACGTAGATAGTGCCAAAAATTCCCAAAGGCAGCATCAACAGAAAAACCAGACCTAGCAGCAGACAAACCCAAGACAAAACCTTCAAAAAAAGGTCTTCCAAACCTCTGCGGTCGTACCCTTCTCCAAAAAATATTAGCGCCATTGCCAGTAAAGGAACGGGCACCCGTTCCACTACTGCCCCAATCGTCTGCAATTCCCAGAGGCGATTGCCAAAATTTGCTGGTATAAGAACTGCAATCGTATCTAATACAGACAAAATTAATAGACCGTAGCCAATCCAACGCAGTCTGTAGATAGAAAAACCTTGCTCGCCTTGTACGTCATTCATAAAATAATCAGAATTGTTGTTAAGAAAGATCTCTCTTGACCCCGCCCAAAAACGGGTTCAAGCCCCCGACTCCTGTCGTGGAGAGTCAAAAATTTTAGACTGTTGTTTAAGCTTCCAGATTCATCTGTGGAGTAAATCTAAAATCTAAAATCTAACATCTACTGACTCGACTCAAGGCTCTGGAAATCGCGGTTGCCACCACCCATACCAAGAAACCCAAGCATTCTCTAGAATTTTTTTGGCATCTTCAGGAGTTGTTTTATCCAAAGGCACAGACATCTGAGTCCACAAACAGCGTCGGTCTTGAATATTTCCCCTACCCAACAACCAAAACAGAATGCGGTTCGGGTGCCAATCGCGAGTATTTCGATTATATCTAAACTGTTGGGAAGTGACTGTAGCACCGCCGCGAGGATTGATACACGAACTCAAATACATTCGATTTGGCTGTTGCAAAATCCCGTGAAACCCGGCGCCTTGAGTGCTTGCTAATGCTAGTTTACCAGGAGACGACTTGAGAACTGTATGTCCTTTCATCATACCTTCCACTTGCCCAATGGTGTCTACCGCATAGCGCATCTCTATTTCGAGAGCCATGCTATTTTTTTGATATTCATATTTCCTGGCAGCTTTGAATTCTGAATTGCCGCTAATTTTCAGCGGCGCGCTCTTCTGCATTTTCCAATCGGCTAGAGGCACCGACTCGGGAAACTCAAACGGGGTGGCCAGAGTCTTGCCGTCCGATGGATAGAAAACCACTTTTCCGGCAACCAACAAAACCCCTCCCAAAGTCACAGCCATGAGGGAAAGCCTAACTGGTTTCCAAGAGGTAATAGCCATTAGCAATTCTGTTTTTCCTTATTTAGGGGTTGGTCTTTTAAAATGGCAAACCAGCAGAATAACCCGAAAATAAATACAGCAATCATCGAAAAGATTACCGAACCACTTCCTTCGTGCCAGTATTTAAATGCTTCGGTTTGAGATAGCGATACCAGCACGGCCAGGATACCAACCCGCGCGGCATTCACTACAAATGCAGTAATTATTGCGACGAATGGCAATACAATTTTCTGACTCGTAGTGGTAGGAAACATCAGTAAGAAAACCAGAGCTAGTCCTAACAATTGTAGCATCGCATTCACCCCGGAACAGCCGTGATTCACTTCCACGCTGCCCTTTTCCAGGATTAGAAAAACGTCTTTCTGAACAACTTCAAATCCTATATAATGCAGGATGAAAGCTGAAAATTTTGCTGTTAATTTGGGGACATCAACCAAGACTCCGATCAATCCGGGAGGAATAGCTGTATAGGCAAGAATTAGAAGTTCCTGCCAATATTGTTTCAGTCCTTTTGTGCCAGAAGCCAGCAATGCGAGACTGATTGCAGACAAAAAAGGCGTTGCTCTGATAAAAAAGTCGTATCCCAATATCGACGAACTTTTGAGCAATATTAAAGCAATTAACGATGATCCCAAGAAGCTGGCGAAAACTCCGCTTTCAAAATTTAAGGATTCGTGCTTTTCCCAAATGAGGAATGCCACGACTCCCCAAAACAGTAACATTGTGCCGAACAGGTCAGTGTCGTTTGTTCTAGAAGTCAGAGTTAGGTGCAGGGCAATCAAACCGGAGGCGATGCCTAACAGCCAGTATTTAGGTTCTTGGACGTGCTTGAGCCAGTTGATTTCAGTCATTGCTACTTTCTGTTTTTAGTAAAAGCTTCTAAAGCGCTTACTCAATCTGGTAACTCTATACAAATTATCCGCCACAAACACTTGAATTTATGCCTTTGGGATGATTGTTAAGTAAATCTTCACAAAAGTTGACAAAAGTAAATGCTTGTGATTATCATCTCCACCTAATTAAATCTGAAGTTAGGCGTAAAGACCAAAGAAAGCAGATTTTTCAACTCTGAGCGATCGCACTCCACGAAAGATTTTATTCCCTCAAACCCGGTTTCTGCGCCTAGAGTTTAAATGTAAAGCTTGAAGGCAAGACAGAAAGCTTTCTTGGACGCACTCTTGAGCTTGAAAACCAGTTTTTTATCGGTGCTGGTTTTTGGTAGGCCGTGCGTCCAAGAGTAGATTAATTAGAGTAGACTTTCCGGTAGTAAGTTTGATATTCCTCCGAAAGCAGGGGTTCCCACCACTCCCGATGGGCTAAGTACCATTCTACAGTCTGCCGCAAACCTTCTTCAACTGTTACTGAGGGAGTCCAACCTAACTCAGTTTGAATTTTGGTGGCATCAATAGCATAACGCCGATCGTGCCCGGCTCTGTCTTTGACAAATGTAATCAATTGTTCGCAAGGACGGGCGGGTAAATCAGAAGCTAATTCGTCCATTAGCTGGCACAGCATTTTTACTAAATCGAGATTTTTTACCTCGTTGTTGCCGCCAACATTGTAGGTTTCCCCAGGCTGACCGCGGTGAATAACGGCATCTAAAGCGCGGCAGTGGTCGAGAACGTAAAGCCAATCTCGCACGTTTTGACCGTCGCCGTAAACTGGCAGCGGTTTGCCCAATAGCATATTGATGCACATTAATGGAATGAGCTTTTCTGGGAAGTGATAGGGGCCGTAATTGTTGGAACAGTTGGTGATAATTGTCGGGACGCCGTAGGTGTGGAAATAGGCGCGGGCAAGGTGGTCACTGCCAGCTTTGGAGGCTGAGTAGGGACTGTTGGGCGAGTAGGCAGTTGTTTCTGTGAAGGCTGGGTCATCGGGGCCGAGACTGCCGTAAACTTCGTCGGTAGAAACGTGGAGGAAGCGCATTTGTGCTTTGAGAGATGCCTCATCAATTGCTTCAAAATGCTTGCGGAAGGCTTCTAAAAGTGTGAAGGTTCCGACAACGTTTGTTTGAACAAAGGCTGCGGGCCCGATAATTGACCTGTCAACGTGGGATTCTGCGGCAAAGTGGGCGACTGTGTTGATGTTTTCTTCTTTGAGCAAGGTATCGACTAGAGTACGATCGCAAATATCCCCCTGCACAAACCGAAAATTTTCGCCTCCTTCCAAAGTTGCCAGGGTTTGTCGGTTTCCGGCGTAGGTTAAAGCGTCGAGTACGACTACTCGATCGCCCGGATAGCTGCTGCACCAGTGATGCACAAAATTCGAGCCGATAAATCCAGCCCCACCCGTCACCAACAATCGGCGAGGGGCTCGCTCAATGCCTTGAGTCGCGTTGTCTGTCATAAAAATAAGAGTTATTCCAATAACTAAGCCTTTACAAAAGTAGCCTTAAAAGTAGTTTGTCACCAAGTGTTTGCGGCCATGTAACTAAATTTTCTACAATCTCACCTCAGATTTTCTAATTTGGGCGCGATCGAAGTATTGGTTCACAAAACTTGGACTTCTACCGACCTGTTAGCCCAAACGCTTACAGAGCAAGCATTGCAAA
Source organism: Microcoleus sp. B3-A4 (assembly GCF_036705385.1). Lineage (NCBI taxonomy): Bacteria > Bacillati > Cyanobacteriota > Cyanophyceae > Oscillatoriales > Microcoleaceae > Microcoleus > Microcoleus sp. B3-A4. The sequence continues at coordinate 13,040 of NZ_JAUBUI010000119.1, forward strand.
TTTTTAAGCTGGCAAATTTAAATTTGAATTGCGTGAGGCTATAGTTGATATTTGCGATCGATCCTCGATATGGGCGGCGCGCAGAGTTGATACATTTGTAAAGAGCTGTTACCATTAATTTTTTAATTATCCTTTACAATCTCCAGAGCACCATGAAGAAGTTTCAAGTGTTAGCTGGCATTGCTTCCGTCGTCGCGATCGCAAGCAGCATCGCCATAGGTGACGCTGCATCTGCTTTCCCCTGTTCTTACAGCAAATCTGGGGCGGCTAAATCTGGTTCTGCGACAACGATCCTAGGTTCCGGCGGCTCGGAGCGGATGAATCCGTGGAAATCTTACAAAACAGCAGCTCTCGGTTTCCTCGGTTTGGCGGGAGTTTTGGGTGGCGGAGCGGCCTACATGAGCTACCGCGCCGGCAAGCGCGCTTCTGCTGCTTGCGCTGCGATGACCGATAATTTTGAAGTTTTTGAAGAGTCGGCTCCGATCGCAGATGCAGGTGTTTCTGGACACATGGAAGTTCCTGCCTTGCTCGATTTGGCGCCGGCGGGTGCTGTAGCTGAGTCAGCAGATGCGGTTGCAGCCGTTCGCGAACACCCGGAAGCTCCGGGTGGTGAGCTGGATTTACCAGTTTCGCCAGTTGCTGAGTTGAGTTCTGAAATTGCGATTGAACAAGTCCAAAGCGCGATCGTCAAATAGTTATCTCAAACCAACGTATTCGCTTAGCGCACCTCCAATCTTTCAAGATTGGAGGTTTTTTGAGTCGAAATTATCTACCCCTACAATTTCCTGTCATGGCGATCGCGAAGCACTGCAAACAATAGACAGATGAATCGATAGCACACAATATTATATTCCGGCTAAGCAAATGAGCGCTGAATTAATATTAATTAAAAAAACTCTTGCTACCATCATCAATCTCATACTAATTATTAACTGTAGTTTAGACTAAATAAAGATGAGAAAGGTGGCTTCAGAAGAACTAGAGCCACCGCGCTGGGAGAGAATAA
>NZ_JAUBUI010000120.1:0-13950 GCF_036705385.1 Microcoleus sp. B3-A4
CACCATAATTCAATTGGATTAAAATCAGGAGAGTATGGGGACAAACACAAGATAGAAGCACCCACCGCTTCAATCATGGGCTTAATTGAATCTACTTTATGCGCTGGTAAGTTATCCATCACTACTACTGCTCCCGACCACAATTGTGGCACTAAGCATTTGTCGATAAACAACTCAAATGCTTGGCTATCCATCGAGTTGTCTATGGTCATTAATGCCACTACTCGCTGGAAACTAATTGCACCAATTACTGTGACTTTCTTGCCTCGATAAAAAGGTTTGACTGCATAGGCTCTCGTTCCTCGCTGGGAACGTGCATGAGTTCTGGTTAAACAAGCGTAATACTCCAGTCTCATCTAAAAATACTAGATTTTTGGGGTCGATATACTTGACTTTTTCCCAATACTCTAACCTTAATTTCATGACTCTTTCAGTGGCGGCTTGGCTACTTCTCACTGTTTTTTTTTACGATTTAATCCCAACTTTTGTAAGGCGTTACACATAGCTGTTCTACCCACCCAATTTCCCGTCTTCTGGGCTAATAACTCACACAATTCTAGTAAGGTTGCATCGGGATGTGCTGCCACTATTTCTCTCAAAGAAGCTGTGGAATTATTCAAATGACTGTATCTCGGTTTCCCCCTGGGTTTCGGCTGTAAATTTCCCTCTATTTTTTGTTGCTTGACCAGCTTCTGAACTAAGCTTTTACTGACGGAAAATATCGCTGCTGTTTTTCTGATCGACAGCTTCTGATCTTGATGGGCTGCTACTATTTTTGTCCGCAAATCTACTGAATATGCTTTCATTGGTGTATTTTTTTAATCTATTCTTATTGTACCTCATAACACCCGGAAGTGCTGTATCGATCGCACCTGTTCTTGGCTGGCGATCAATTATTCAGCAAACCCTAATTAAATGGGGGCGAAAAATCAAAAACCAGGGTAATGCTTGTATCACAGTTTAAATGTGCAACAGCTTACCTTCTACATATTCTGAAAAAAATACATCTGATAATGGCATAATTGAACGAAAAATTAGGTAGACAAAAATTATAATATTTCATTATTTTTGTTTCAAGTAATCTTTTTCCGGGAATTACCCAAGTGATAAAACTCATAGTTTTTAGGTAGGGAGCGAGGTTTTGAATAATGATAAACCGCCCGAATTAAGATTTACTACCTAACAATTCTTCTGCTACCAATCCTTTCTGAATTGCGAGTACAGCAGCTTGAGTGCGATCGCGCACCTCTAACTTTTGCAAAATCGCGTGGACGTGAACTCGCACCGTACCGGGAGCAATGTACAATATTTGAGCAATTTCCTGATTGCTTTTTCCCCCCGCCACTAAAGCTAATATTTCCTGTTCTCGCTTCGTCAGCGGATTCTCTAAAAGTTCCGATTTCAACCCATTTTTAAAAGGTTCGGGATTAGCAAAAACCGCCCGAATTTCCGCAGTCGCTGCCTTATCCCACCAAGAAGCGCCCAACGCTACCGATCGAATTGCCAAAACCAAAGTTTCCGCCGCAATTCCTTTTAGACAATAACCCTGAGCACCTGCAGCAATCAATCTTTCAATTAATGATTTTTGCGAATGAGATGTTAAAATTAAAACGGCAATTGTTGGATGTCGCTGTTTAATTTGGCGGCACGCTTCAATACCCCCAATTCCCGGCAAACCGACATCGAGAACTACCACATCGGGCAAGTGTTCCTGAGTCAATTCTACTGCCGTTTCGCCATCTTCCGCTTCAGCAATTACTTGCAAGCAACTTTCTTGCTGCAACCGCGTTTGCAGCCCCAGCCGAAAAAGTTCGTCGTCTTCAACTAAAAGAATTCGCAAGGGATAAACTGGTTTCATTTCTCTGGGATAGCAGGGAGTCGGAATCCAAACAAAGCGCCGTGTGGCAATTTATTTTCTGCCCAAATTATACCGCCGTGAGCGTCAATGATTTGGCGAGATAAGTATAACCCCAATCCCGATCCTTTGGCTTGCCGATCGCCGTTTCCTTGATAAAAACGCTCAAACAAGTGGGGCAGTTCATCGGCGGTAATTCCCAACCCGCTATCGATAACTTTCACCACCTGATAACTCGAATAAGATTCCATGATTATTTCTACCTTGCCACCGCGAGGAGAATGGTTAATGCCGTTTGTTAGCAAATTAACAAAAACGCGCTGGAGTTGCACCGCATCGCCTTTTACCCACAAAGAGCGGCGGAAATCTGACTCTCCGTAACTCATATTAATGTAAACCCGGCGCGCCGCCGATAAATCGATGAGAGTTGCAATTACTTCTTCTGCCAAAGCAACTAAATTTACCGGAGCAAGTTGCAGTTTTAAACCTTCAGTATCGTTGCGGTAAACATCCAGCAGCGTTTCTACTAATTGTAGTGTCATTTTATGTGATCGCGCCATTGTTTCGAGAACTTTTTGCTGACTGGCGGTGACATCCCCAAATTTGGCTGACTGAAAAGCTTTAATTGTTTCGATCGCCCCCAGCATCGGCGTTTTTAAGTCGTGACTCAAAGTAGAGACAAAATCTTCTCGGATGCTTGCTAGCTGCTGCTGCGACTGCAACTCAGCTTTAGCGATCGCGATCGCTTCTTGGTACTCGTGGTTGCGATCGCTCAAATATCCCGTCACCCCTAAAGCCATGACTGCGATCGATCTATTTGCGACAGTGGCTAGGGCGATCGCTTCTCCGGGAGGAACAAACAAATTTAACAGCGTCAAAACTGCCGCTACCAGCGTAATTTGCAACTTACCCAACCGACTCAAGCGCGAATTGGCCAGTAAAATCGGCCCTGTGTACAAATACCCAAACAGATACTCCGACGGCGTAGTAAATTCCAGCACTACCACGATCGCAAATAAAATTGCGATCGACCACCTCCCCCGCAAATACTTCTCTTGAATTGCCAGGTTTTTTGGGATAGCCGATAAACTTTTAAACATCCTCAATCAATCCTTTTTATATTTTATTTTCACAATCTTTTTTTTTTCTACCTTCTACCTTCTACCTTCTACCTTCTACCTGAGCATAGCTATTTTTTGAGTTTTTTTTCACCTATTATCGCCCAAAACCATCGCGTTTAGCAAACATCTATATCTCGGAGTATAGACATTTAACCAGAGCTAAATATTCATCTAGTCTGGCAAATATAGAGCGAATAAGCCTGATGTGCAAACAGCAATTTATACCGGAAAGCTGATTATCCAATTTTCTAACAGTGAGTATAGTAATCAGTAAAAGTAGAGAGTATTTTTTTGCTAACAGAAGTGACCTATCAACTTTGTCTAACCAAAGCGAGTTCAGTTTTATCCAAATTAACAAGAGTTATTGTGGCGCGCTCTTAAATGCTATACAATTGCTCGAAAGCTGTCAAAGCACGGAATTAGCAAAAAAAAACGAGGAATTCTCGCCAGCGCAAACCCGCTGGTGCTGTTAATCTCTCTGGCTGCGGAGATTGCATTTTAGCAGCAGCATTGAAGTCCGCGATCGCCCCCAAACTGAAAGTGACCTGCAAAAAAAGCTCGCCCGGTTTTTGGAACCTCCGAACTAACCGATTTGGCGATCGGCAAAACCCTTTTATCCAAGGATAAAAATTAACTCATTTATGCTACAAGGATTACTTCAAATCGCATTAACCCTACTGCTTTTAATAGCAATCGCGCCTGTCTTCGGCAACTACATGGCGCGGGTGTACATGGGACAACAAACCATTCTCGACTCCGCTATTAAACCTCTAGAAGAACTCATCTATAAAGCCAGCAACATCCGGTCTGTAGATTCCATGACAGGTTGGCAATATGCGCGAGCGTTACTCTACAGCAATGTAGCAATGGGCATATTTGTTTTTCTAATTTTGATGCTTCAGGGAGTGATGCCTTTAAATCCCACCAGCCTAAGTACCCCAACCTGGGATACTGCGCTGCACACAACTATTTCATTCCTCACAAATACCGACCAACAGCATTACTCGGGCGACACAACCTTCAGTTACTTATCCCAGTTAACTCTGGGATTTTTAATGTTTACCTCAGCCGCTACAGGTTTAGCAGTAGGTATTGCCTTTATTCGGGGACTGACCGGCCGCCCACTGGGAAACTTTTACATAGATTTAATTCAATCAATCACCAGGATTCTGCTGCCCCTTTCTCTAATAATTGCTTTACTTTTGGTAATTTCAGGAGTACCAGAAACCATCGCCGGGCCGGCCGTTGCCCGTACCTTAGAAGGCGGCACTCAAGTAATTGCTCGCGGCCCAGTAGCTCACTTGGAAAGTATCAAACAACTGGGAGAAAATGGCGGCGGATTTTTTGCGATGAACTCGGCTCACCCCTTAGAAAATCCTAACCCTTTTACCAACCTGCTGGAAACACTAGCAATGGTTTCTATACCAGCAGCTATGATTCACACCTACGGCAGATTTGCCAACAACAAAAAGCAGGGATGGCTGATTTTTTGGATGGTGTTTGCCATCTACGTTGTCTTGATTGGCATTGCCGCGTTTGGCGAGTACGGCGGCAACCCTCAAATTAATAATTTACTCGGCGCGCAACAACCAAATTTAGAAGGTAAAGAAGTTAGATTTGGCTGGGCCGAGACTGCACTTTGGGCTGTGACTACGACTGGGACAATGTGCGGCGCTGTCAACGGGATGCACGATTCTTTAATGCCTCCCGGTGGTTTTGCTACTCTGTTTAATTTGTTTCTGCAAATCGTTTGGGGCGGACAAGGAACGGGAACGGCTTACTTGTTTATTTACTCGATTTTGAGCGTGTTTCTCACCGGATTGATGGTGGGGAGAACGCCGGAATTTTTGGGACGCAAAATTGAGAAACGGGAAATTGTTTTAGCCAGCGTTGTTTTGTTAATTCACCCGATCGCAGTTTTAATCCCCGGTGCAATTACCCTCGCCTTTACCGACAGTTTGAGCGGCATCAGCAACCCGGGATTTCACGGCATTTCTCAGGTGATATACGAATACGCTTCGGCGGCGTCTAACAACGGTTCTGGTTTTGAAGGATTGGCTGACTCTCGACCCGCACCGACAGGACTTTGGTGGAATTTAAGCACCTGTTTTAGCTTGCTGTTGGGGCGCTACGTTCCAATTATTGCCCTCCTGCTTTTAGCTGACAGCATGACGAACAAACAACTGGTTCCCGAAACAACGGGCACTCTCAGAACCGATTCAGTTTTGTTCACTAGCGTAACCGCAGGAGTAATCTTAATTCTAGGCGCGCTGACATTTTTCCCAGTTTTGGCTTTAGGGCCAATTGCCGAAGGATATGAAATTAGCAGCGGCAAGTTTGAACCTGCATCGATAACTGCACCCACAACACCTTTACCAACACCAACTCCTCCACCTCTGTAGCGAAAATTCTCAGCCTCACTCTTCTCTTTCTCTGTGTTCTCTGTGGTTCATTAAAAATCCCAAATCGACATGACCTCTTCCCATACTCCAGATTCCCCAAAAAAACCTGCCAGAGGCTCTCGCGAGTCTCGCAAGCACACGCCGAAAGCAAATACTAAAGGCCTTTACCAAAGAGCTTTTAAAGAAGCTTTTGTCAAGCTAAACCCGCGGGTGATGCTAAAAAATCCGGTGATGTTTGTGGTGTGGGTCGGCACAATTGTGACTGCACTTTTAACGATCGACCCGACGCTGTTCGGCTCGGTTGCTGGCGAAAATCAGAGAGTTTTCAACGGTTTAGTCACGTTTATTTTGTTCTTCACTTTGGTATTTGCTAATTTTGCGGAAGCGGTGGCCGAAGGGCGCGGCAAAGCGCAAGCAGATGCGCTGCGATCGACCAAAGCCGACACAACAGCCCGCAAACTCTTACCAGACGGTTCAATTCAAGAAGTTAGTTCGACATCCCTGAGACGCGGCGACCAAATTAAAGTGATCGCAGGCGATGTCATTCCTTCCGACGGCGAAGTGATTGCAGGCGTCGCGTCGGTGGATGAATCTGCGATCACTGGCGAATCCGCGCCGGTACTCAAGGAACCGGGTTCGGACATCGCCAGTTCCGTCACTGGCGGGACGCGCATCCTCTCTGACGAACTGACGCTGCGGGTGATGGCCGACCCGGGTAAGGGGTTTTTGGACAGGATGATCGCGCTGGTGGAGGGCGCAGAACGATCGAAAACGCCGAACGAGATCGCGCTGACAGTGCTGCTGGCGGTGCTGACTCTGGTGTTTTTGATTGTGGTATCGACGATTCCGCCCGTGGGAAATTACGTCAAAACTCCCGTGGGCGTAGTGACGCTGATTTCGCTGCTGGTGGCGCTGATCCCGACGACGATCGGCGGTTTGCTGAGCGCGATCGGCATTGCGGGCATGGATCGCGTCGCTCAGTTTAACGTGATAGCGACCTCTGGACGCGCCGTGGAGGCTTGCGGCGACGTAAATACGCTGATTTTGGACAAAACGGGGACGATCACGCTGGGGAACCGTTTAGCCGAGGAGTTCATTCCGGTAAACGGTCACTCGCTGGAGGAGGTGGCGAGTGTAGCCCTTGCTGCTAGCCTGTTTGACGATACTCCAGAGGGAAAGTCGATCGTCCGTTTGGCTCAGAATTTGGGCGCACAGGTCGATTTCGAGCGCACCAACGCCACGGGGCTTGATTTTTCCGCAAAAACGCGGATGTCTGGTACGGATTTGCCCGATGGGACGGAGGTTCGCAAGGGTGCGGTGGATGCGGTGAAGGGTTTTGTGCGATCGCGCGGCGGCAATTTCGGCCCGGATCTCGATGAAGCTTACGAGCGAGTTTCGCGGCTTGGGGGCACACCTCTAGGCGTTTGTCAAGGCAGCGACACCTACGGCATTATTTATTTAAAAGATGTCATCAAACCGGGAATTCGCGATCGGTTTGACCAACTGCGAAAAATGGGCATCCGCACAATAATGCTCACCGGAGATAACCGAATTACAGCATCAGTAATTGCCGATGAAGCAGGCGTTGACGACTTCATTGCCGAAGCAACTCCCGAGGACAAAATCGATGTAATTCGCAAGCAACAAGCCGAGGGCAAATTAGTAGCAATGACAGGAGACGGAACCAACGACGCACCCGCACTAGCGCAAGCAAACGTAGGACTCGCGATGAATTCTGGAACCCAAGCCGCGAAAGAAGCCGCAAACATGGTGGACTTAGATTCCGATCCCACCAAACTAATTGATTTAGTTACAATTGGCAAACAATTGCTGATTACTCGCGGCGCGCTGACTACATTTTCGCTAGCAAACGACATTGCCAAATATTTTGCAATTATTCCGGCAATATTTGCCCCGGTTGGCGCATTAAACGTCATGGGTTTAGCCAGCGGTCAATCGGCTGTTTTGTCAGCATTAGTTTACAATGCTTTGATTATCCCCGCTTTGATTCCGCTAGCATTAACCGGGGTTAAATTTCGACCCTTGACTGCAAATCAACTGTTGCAGCGGAACATTTTAATCTACGGATTGGGCGGAGCAGTCGCGCCGTTTATAGCCATCAAAATTATTGATGTTTTGATTACCGCCGTTGGGCTAGCATAGATCGGGAAAGCACGACACGGATTTTGACACGGATACACTGATTAATTTCGTTCCCCGGCTCTGCCTCGATTTTTCCCAAAAAATTATCCAATAGAAAGACAGATATTTCTTCCCAGAATAAGGAGAATTCATGAAACGGAATGATTGGCTGAATGATATTTTTCCCAGAGATTTCCAAGAAATTATTGAGTTAGCGCAAATGCTTTCGCAGCGCCACCCCATCCCGGTGCAGCTATTTCTGGTAATGTGTTTCAATGCGATAATTGCCCCCGCTGTTTACGCGGCTGCGGGTGAAGATTTGACCCGAAAAGCTGTCTGGGGTTTAAGTCTCCTGGGTTTGGTAATTATCGCCCTTTCTATTTACTTGTTTGTTGTCATCTTTCAGCCGGAAAGATTTTAGTCAATAATTAACCATTAGCAAATAACCGAGCCAGGTAATTTATGAGAGAAATAATTAGAGCCATTCGCCTTACCCTGGTTTTGTGGGGAATTACAGCCATTATTTACCCTTTAATCTTGCTAGCAATCGGTCAAATTGCCTTCAACTCCCAGGCAAACGGCAGCTTAATTACCAAGCAAGGAGTTGTCGTGGGTTCGTCGTTAATTGGTCAACCTTTCTCCTCAGAAAGATATTTTTGGGGTCGTCCCAGCACGACAAATTACAGCAGTTTTGCGACCGAAAATTACGATCCGACAAAGGTAGAAAATTTAAGTCAAAGAACAGGTGTTTCGGGAGCTAGCAACATTGCCCCCAGTAACTCGGATTTGCTGAAGCGAGGTAATGAAAAAGAGGGTTTTCAGGGGGTGCAAGTTGAATTAGATCGTCTCAGCAAAGCTGGTATCAAACCGACTGCCGATTTAGTCTACACCTCTGGTTCTAGCCTCGATCCGCACATTAGCCTAGAGGCAGCTAGGGCGCAAATTCAGCGGATAGCAACGGTGCGATCGCTCAATATAAATCAAGTAGAAATGTTGGTATCCAAAAATACAGACGGCAGATTTCTCGGCATTTTCGGCGAACCGGGAGTTAACGTCCTCAAACTAAATTTGGCTCTTGATGGTTTACAATAGTTTACAACAGTCTGCTGTCATCGGTCATAAACTGACTGATGACAAGAGATTGACTAACTACCCACTACTTAGCTATGATTCACTCTAGCGAAATTACCAACAATCCAGACGCGGTTTACGCCCAACCAAACCGCACTTACGATCGCACCCCCCGCCGGGGAAAGCACAAAATATTTATCGGCATGGCCCCCGGTGTCGGCAAAACTTTCCGAATGCTGGAAGAAGGGCACAGGCTCAAATCTGAAGGCATTGATGTGGTAATTGGACTGTTAGAAACTCACGGGCGAAAAGAGACAGCAGCTAAAGGCGAGGGGCTAGAAATAGTTCCCAAAAAACAAATGCTGCGCGGCGAAAAAATGCTCAACGAAATGGATACCGATGCTGTCATAGAACGCCGTCCTCAATTAGCATTAATAGACGAACTGGCTCATACAAACATTCCCGGTTCTCTGCGAGAAAAACGATATCAAGATGTTGAAGAAATTCTCAAAGCTGGAATTGATGTTTTCTCGACTCTCAACATTCAACACATAGAAAGTCTCAACGATTTAGTAGCTCGAATTACCGGAGTTGTAGTGCGAGAACGAGTGCCGGATCGCGTCCTCGAAGATGCTGACGAAATAGTCGTTGTCGATGTCACGCCGGAAACTTTAGAAGAAAGGTTGCTTGAAGGCAAAATTTATGCTCCCGAAAAAATTGAACAATCTTTAGAAAACTTTTTCCAGCGCCGTCATTTAATTGCTTTACGAGAACTCGCCCTGCGAGAAGTCGCAGACAATGTGGAAGATGATGCAGCAACTTTAAAAGGTCAATCTTGCAACATTCACGAACGAGTTTTAGTGTGCATCTCAACTTATCCGAATTCCTTGCAACTGCTGCGGCGGGGCGCGAGGATTGCTAGCTATATGAATGCCCCATTTTATGCTGTGTTTGTCAACGATCCAGACCGATTTTTAACAAAAGCAGAAAGCTTGCACGTTGAAACTTGTGAGAAACTCTGTCAAGAATTTAAGGGGCAATTTTTGCGGGTAAACGGCACTAATATAGCCAAAGCGATTTCGGAGGTAGCTAAACAGTATCGCATTACTCAAATTGTGATCGGCGAAAGCCAGCAATCCCGCTGGAGATTGTTGCTGCGGGGTTCTTTGACTCAACAGTTAGTGCGATCGCTCAAACACGTAGATTTGCATATCATCGCTACCGACAAAAGTGGTCTTTCTAATTAGTCATTAGTCTTCAGTCAGTAGTCCGTAGTCATTAGTCATTAGTTATTAGTCAGATGAATGCAATAAACAATTCCGAGCGATTGTAAGTCACGGAGTTTACTGGTTCCAAAGACAAAGCCCGCAGCAGCAGGCTAGAAGCATAAACAATTTGGTATAAAAACTGCAACTTTCGGAGGATAGGTCAATCTAGCGGCTGGTGGATGCCGCAGAAGCTTTTATATGTAAAAATCGCACTTGGTAAACCTGATTTAAAGTGCGATCGCTATGGTGGATAGTTACATTCTCAAATTGCTAGTTATTGGCATCCTCCTGCTGAGCGTCACCTTGGGTTCCGGATGGATTTCGCGATTGCCGGTGTCTTATGCCTTAATTTATCTAGTTGTCGGTATCGGATTGGGGCCCTACGGCGTCAAGCTGATTGAGTTGCGTCCCGAAGCTGAATTTTTAGAAAGACTTACAGAATTTGTAGTTATTGTTTCTCTGTTCAGTTGTGGCTTAAAAATGAATCGCCCGCTGCAACTTTGGGCCTGGAATTCCACAGCGCGGCTGATCGGTTTTTTAATGCCAATTTCGATTTTTGCTGTTGCTGCGATCGGTCATTGGTTTGTGAAATTAGATTGGGGCCAGGCGATTTTACTCGGAGCAATTCTCGCTCCCACCGATCCAGTTTTAGCCTCAGAAGTTCAGTTAGCTGATATAGACGATCGCGATGAATTGCGATTTGGTTTAACATCGGAAGGTGGTTTGAACGATGCTTTAGCTTTTCCCTTTGTTTATTTCGGCATTTATTCGCTAAAAGATAGCAACTGGTCAAACTGGTTTTCGCAGTGGGTAGCAGTTGACTTGATTTGGGCGATCGCCGCAGGTATCGTTATGGGAATTTTAGTAGCTAAAGCCGTCACCTGGATCGATCGCCAACTCCAACACTATCGACCGGCCGATCAATTAATGGAAGATTTCATTGCTCTCAGTACAATTCTGCTCACATATTCCCTCACAGAAGTAGTCAACGGCTACGGATTTCTCGCAGTTTTTGTAGCAGGAATTGTGGTGCAGGGGAGTTACCGAAACCCAGAAAAGCCGCTTTCCCAACTCCACTTTACCGAGCGCATTGAAAAGTTAATGGAAGTAGCAACTATTTTACTATTAGGTTCACTTTTGCGCCTAGAGCCTATGTTTGCATATGCAGGATACTCCCTCTTAGTAGCTGGATTGTTGATTTTTATAATCCGGCCTGTGGGAGCTTGGATTAGTACGATCGGCAGTCCTTTACATCCCGCCAACCGCTGGCTTTACGGTTGGTTCGGCATTCGTGGTGTAGGTTCTATCTATTATCTTACCTATGCTTTTGGTCACGGTTTGAAAGACGAAACCGCCGAAAGAATTGCCTGGATTACCTTTACAACAATCATAATTTCTGTGGTTTTGCACGGCATTACTTCCACCCCGCTAATGAACTGGTACGAACGCCGAATCAAACCTAAAGTACCGGATTTAATTTAATTCATAGTCCTGGACGCATAAATACCTTTATAAACTGGGTTTTTTGCTCCTATTAAAGGTTAACCATGCAGTCTCTTCCTAAAAAAACCCGTTTCTGCGTCCAGGACTAATTAGACCTCTTGCAAAAATAACTAGGACGGGCTCTCCGGCCCATCCCACAAGAGTTATTTTTTCTTGTGGGATGGGCCGGAGAGCCCGTCCCATAAATTTATGAAAAGGACTTTTGCAAGAGGTCTATTGAGTAAGGTGCGTGACTTTGAGTTCTTCAATTCCCAGTGAGATGATTGAGAGTCACGCACCCTACTAAATCTTAATTCTCGATCGCCCCCAAAGCGCACAGCGTTGCTTTCTGTGCCTGAGTTATGCCGTCACTCTTAAGTTGACAACTCTCGGCATTGCCACGCATCCTACAGGCGTTAACGGATCAGAGGAGACTCTCGAAAGCGCCGATGTCAATAATTCCCCCGCTAACGCGATTAAAAGGAGAGATACCCCGCTGGTCGTAGAAGGGAGGACCGATAAAAGGTCCAGACGTTAAAACAAAAGCTGGGTCGCCACCATTAATAGCGGGACTACCCGGTTGCAATGCCCGAGTCTGAGTCGGGCCGCCGTTATCTGCCAGCGGGTTTAGGAGGGGGTCAATAGGTGCAGCAGCAGTGCCCACTCGATCGCCAACGGCAGTAAAACCAGTGCTGCCAGTACCGTCGCCAATTAAGTTGTAGCCACCGCTAGCGAAGCTGCCGGAAACGTCAGGGTCAGTGGCTGCAGTGTTCTGAGCGACGATCGTATTTTTGACATTCACCGTGCCGCCGTTCCATATACCACCGCCTGCAGCGGAAGATAACAAGGGAAATACTGGCGCCTTGTTGGAGGGGTTTACTTTGTTGCCGGAGATAGTGCTGTTTGTCAGCGTTACCGTGCCAGCTTTGTTATAGATGCCAGCACCCCTGCTACCTGCGTTGGCTGTTTCGTTTCCAGAGAGAGTGCTGTTGGTCACCTCTACTGTGCCGTTATCGTTATAAATGCCACCACCAAACAAACCTACATCAAAAAAACCACCCACTGTGTTACCAGAAAGAGTGCTGTTCGTCACTTTGACTGTGCCACCCTCACTGTTATGAATGCCGCCACCTTCACCACCGCCCGCATCGTTGCCAGAAAGAGTGCTGTTTGTCACCTCCACAGTACCGCCTTTGTTAGAGATGGCAGCACCATTTACTGATGCCGGGAACCCTGTGGTAACACGCACTCCACCGTTGCCAGAGAAAGTGCTGTTTGCTACTTTGACTGTGCCTGGGCCATTGTTAGAGATGCCACCGCCATTGCTAGCCCTGTTGCCTGAGAAAGTGCCGTTCGTCACATTTACTGTGCCGCTATTGTTTGAGATGCCACCGCCTCTGCCTGCATAGTCAAAGGCAAGGTTGTCGGAGAAAGTGCGGAAGGCAAGGTTGTCGGAGAAAGTGCCGTTAGTCACATTTACTGTGCCACCATCGTTATAGATACCCGCGCCGTCCTCAAGTGTAAAACCATTGGCGATCGTGAATCCGTCAAAAGTCGCACTGACTCCACTGTTCACCTTGAAAATCCGGTAATTTCCGCCCGTATCCCGCCGCACTGTCAGGTTGCTAGAACCAGTGCTGTTAGTAATAGTGACATCCCCGCTAATGTCAGGCAATACTCCTGTGAGATTGATTGTCTGCGGCCCGGCTGGCAGATTGAAAGTAATAGTATCATTCCCAGCTATAGCGTTAGCATTCAGCAGCGCTTGTCGAAACGAACCTTCTGCCAGACTGTAGTCGGTCAGGCTGTCATTGCTATTAACAACTACCGTATCATTGGCTGCGATCGCGACAGTAGTATTGTTTAGGTTAGCATCAATTTGATAATTCCCATCTGCTAGTTTCAGCTTCAGTGTCTCCTGTGCCTCAGCTTGGATATCATCGACAGCGGTGAGGCTGACATCTACAAAATTTTGTCCATCCGGGATGGTGACACTGACATTTGAACTGTTGACAGAAGCGCCGCCACCGCTGAGGGTGTAGTCGCTAGGTTTAGTTGGATTGGTGCTAGTACCGTCTATTGCTAGGCTGACTGTTAAGTTGCCGCGACTCTCACCAGTGCGATTGATGCGAAAAGTGGCTGGATTGTTGCCTGTTTCTGATGCTGCCTCATCTATAGGAGCGATGCTGACCGTTGGCAAAATGTCATCGTTAATAATAGTGAAGGTAGCAGTAGGCTGACTTCCTAAAGTTACCCTGCCTACTGGATTAACTAATTTCACTTTAATCTGTTCGTCGGGTTCGACAATCGTATCTCCCACAAGAGGAATTGATACATCTTTGGAGGATTCGCCGCTGGCAAAGTTGATAGTAACTGGCAGATTGTTAATGTAGTCTTCGCTAACTGTAGCTGTGGAAGAAGTATCTAGTTCCACTTGAACGCTGACTGCCTCCTCGCTGCTGCCAGTGCGTTGAACTGTGGCGACCACTTGATTGGGACTGCCACTGTTGCCCTCGTTGGCACTGTAGCTAAAGGTGCTGAATGCTAAGATACTGGGGATTGATATGTCATCGTTAATAATAGTTAAGGTAGCAGTAGGCTGACTTCCT
>NZ_JAUBUI010000012.1:0-104861 GCF_036705385.1 Microcoleus sp. B3-A4
AGTTCTTCATCCGCCTTTCTAGTGACATAAGTTGGGGCGTTTGCAGGCAGGCTACCTCCCACTTGATATTGATAATCCTTCATAGGTCATTGTTAATTTATAGGTGAAAATCAGAGTATCAAGGAATCAATTTGTACAGCCGTACAGGTTCAGAAATTCCCTTTAACGGTTGCATTCCTAAGTCAATCACATTTAAAGATAAATGGGTTTTAACGACTTGATAAACTATCTCAGAAATACAGATTCCTCCTGGCTCTGCTTTCCCTTCTAAACGAGCCGCTAAATTTACACCAGCCCCTCTGATATCATTATTAAAAGAGAATATTTCCCCCAAGTGAATACCAATGCGATGTTGGAGGACATGACTTGGAGGTAAGGTTGTAGCAGCTTGGGCGAGACTTCGTTGTATTTCTAGTGCACAGGCAACTGCTTTTACGGCACTTTCGGGAAAGCACATTAATAAACCATCGCCCATTTCTTTAAGGACTTTGCCTTGATGTTTAGCGCAGATGCCTCGGATGATATTGAAATCTCGATTCACTAATTCTAGTGTCAGCTTTTGGTTAGCAACTGATAAGGCGGTGGAATTAACTACATCCGAGAAAATAATAGCTGCTAAATTACTCTCTACGGGCAAGCTTGATGAGTTATTAGGTGGTTGGACAGCAGTCATATTCGCTCGGGGAGAGGCTAGGCGATGGCTAAAATATTGACGATACAAACCACACAACGGCATTACAGCATTTCCCTGAAATTTTATCAACCCCATGCTTCGCAATTTAAAAGCCTCTCCGGTATTAATTTCTACAGGTTGTTCGCTGTTAATCACTTGTCTAATTGTTGCTGCTAGTTCTGCATCTGTTTCCAAGTTAACTAAATGCCGTCGTAAATGATCGTAGTAAGGGCCTTCTTCAGTAGGAGCGACTTTTAGCAAGCTATCTAAGGTAATTCTCCCCCTGGCAACTTGGTAGAGAGCAACTCGAACTAAATAAGGATGACCGCCTACCATTTCCATCAGGTCACAAATCTCTTGATTGGACCAATTTAATCGGTGTCGATTCACTAAATCTGTTACCTGTCTCTGAGTGAGTTCAGGTAACTCTATGGGCAATCCCACGTTAAATGGCGACTGATTAATATTGAGAGGGATATAAACTTCTTGAGAGTGAGAAATGACTAACCTCAGCTTTTTCCAAATTTCCTCATTTTTGCCCCGCTCGTGCCAAGCTCGTAATAATCCAAAGAAGTCGGTGGCTATTTCGGAATGCTGAAAAATGCGATCGACTTCATCTAACCCTAAAACAAGAGGCAGATCGCTGTCAGATAATAGATAGCGTTGGAAATACTTGGTGCTTTTATTTTTACTGCCGAGAACGCCTCTCCAATATTCTCCTAACCTGTCTTCTAAATTTAATTCATTGGTAATCTCACCACAAAACCACTGCAATAACTCATCAATATTTGTGAGAAAACTGCCATCAGCCGATTGAAAATTCAAATAAGCAGTTTGATATCCCTGTTCTTTGGCGTGGTATAAAATTCGCTGCACTAAGGAAGTTTTTCCCATTTGCCGCGGGGCTTTGATTCGGATTAAAGCTCCGGGCTTAACAATAGTTTGGTAGGAGTCCGATTCAATAGGAGGCCGGTCAATATATAGGGGTGAATCTAAACTAACAGAACCTTCTGGGTTGTCTAAGTTGGAAATCAAAATGGGAGGTGCGCCGCTCAATAATCGCGCATTTTCCAGCACAGGCGACGACTCCTCAACGATATCGCTAACAGAACCATCGCGCGATCGCTCTGCTGCATCCAACTGAGAAAACTCCGACTTCTTCTTTAATACCGGCGTAAGTTCTTCGGAAATTCCTGCCATGCTGATGCTAACGCAACCCAACTTATAGGCACGTTCGATCGACTCCCCCGCCGCCAACGTATCGTAAAAACCTACAGCAAATTCTCGTGCGGCCTGATCTCCCACCGTTTGCTTCATGCCGATCACATAGGGAATGTGACGTGCGATCGCAGCCGCTTGCACTTCTGAATAGCAAGCGTTGAGTATGACGCACTCCACGTACTCCTTAAACGCCTCAAACAAAGCTGCCAAAGCTTTGGCATTTACCAGCTTAATCTGCCCCATATCATCTTCTAGGGCTAAACCCCCTTCTCCTGCACCATGCCCGGAGAAATGCACAATCTCTGGTTTATAATCTAATATGGCTCGCTGCATTTCTCTGGGTGTCACCGCCCACTGTTGCTCAAGTTGGAACTTGTCGGCCTTTTTAGAGCGTTGCAACCCCTCTGCAATTTCCTTCGCCTCTTTCTGTAAGTCCACAGGGGTGGTATTTTTGGGGTTGGCTGCTAAAAACAGGATAGTTTTTTTATTTCGAGTAGAAATACTCATCAATCGAACCTTCACGCTTAGGAGATACTGGAGCTTAAGGACACTACCCCACTCAGGGCGAGATATTTCTTGCCTTGACGGTATTTAAGCACAAACATCTTTATTTTTGTTGAGCGGTAAACTGGCAGAAACGATCGCCCTGAGTCAAGCATAACCAATCGAAAAGGCGATCGCGACTCTCAACTAATCTTTTTAGCTACGTATTCCACAAGTGCGATCGCCTTCCCCTTTTGCAGTCCTATTTCATAAATATCGAGATTCTTTATAGTTTTATTCTCATGCCCTATCCAGGATTTTTTGATAATTATTATTGCCTAAATTAGTACATAAAATCTTCTATACTTTCGCATTTATTTAATCCACGCACTCAAAAAAAAACGGGTTTTTTATCAAATCTGTGGATAACAAAAATGATTTACTTTAGTTTGCTTAAACAATTATTCAATTCTCCTACCAACCATTCTTTCTCAGCTTGTGGCAAAAACAAGCCAAAACAATAGTTACGCGATTTGGTGCGAATTCGGCAAAAAGTCATCGATATTTTGAGTAATGGCAGATGAATTCCGCTCAACTTTACCCGCTGGATATCTTGAGGACTGATTTGAATTGGTCTAGTAAATAGAGGAGAAGCAATCCTACACAAGCACCTACACAAGAACATCAAAGCATAAAATACGGTAGCTATTATTATAGCTAGCATTGATATAACGAAAAATTGGTTAAATAATTTACTTAGCCAGTCGGCAACAGCGTATTGAGACAAGTTAAATATAAAAAATACCAGAATCAAAGAGAAGGGAAGTAAAAATTTATAACTCAGATGAATGAACTGGAAAAAACACTTGATTTTGCTAGGTGAACGATCGGGGTGTATCTTGATTAATAACCACCGTTTAGCATCAATTAAAGTAATTCGTGATTGGGGCGATCGCTTAAAAATTTTTTCGGGATTAATCCCGCTTGGCTGTTCCCCTCGCAGCGCTGATAAAGCATTTTTTGCTGATTGAAATCGATCTTCAACTTCGGGTTCAACTATCTTCTCTAACCAGTCGGCAAACTCTGGAGAAATAGAGACGCGATCGCGGAATTGTACCTTCAGCTTGTGTCTGGGTAGATCGGATGGAAATTTCTGGGTTAACAAGAAAAGCAGCGTTGTGCCTAATCCATACAAATCTGTTGATAATACAGCTTTTCCTCTGAATTGTTCTGGTGCCATGTAACCGTAGGTTCCGACAACGGTACTGCCTCCTGTAACGGTATGATGGTAAGTATTTTGAACTGCGCCAAAATCAACTAGGAAGACGCGCCCATTTTTTTGGAGAATAATATTTTGGGGTTTAATATCTCGGTGGATAGTAGCAGGTAACAGCGATTGCAGATAAACTATAATTTCTAGCACTTTATCGGCGATATGACGAACTTGCGATTCATTTGGTTTCCAGCCATTTTCTACCAACTGTGCGAGAGATTTTCCCGGTGCGAGTTGTTGGGCGATATAAAAACAACGATCTTGGGAAGTATCAACTTGAAAGTAGTCAATGTAGCGAGGAATTCCCGGATGATTCAATCCCGATAAAGTTTTTGCTTCTCGTTCAAATAACTCGACTTTCTTCCATTCAGTTGTCAGGCGCAGGGATAAAGCTTTGAGTGCAACTTTTTGATTGCTGTTTAAATCTACAGCAGCATAGGTGATCCCAACTCCACCCTGTCCTAGTTTACCGAGAATGCGATATCTTTCAGCAAAAATTTTTTCCGATTGTTGTAGTGTTTCCATATTTTTGTGCCTGGGTTTATTTTGGATAATTAGTTTGTTGCGCCGTGAGATCTAAGTATTTCGGCTGCTGCTTCTCGGTGGGGATTCGAGTCGGTTTCTGCTATCTTTAGCGGCGTATCGCCATAAGAGTTTGTAGCGTCAATTTTTGCACCTTTAGCAATCAGCATTTTTAAGATTTCTACAGTGCCATAATGTGCGGCTTGGTGGAGTGGAGTTGTGCCAGATACATCTATATTATTAACATCTGCACCGTTGTTAATTAGCAGTGCTGCAATATCATTGTGTCCGAGCGCGATCGCTCGATACAATGGAGTTTGACCTTTCACATTTCTAACGTTAACCCTCGCACCTTTAGCAATTAGCAGTTCAACGATATCTAGACAGCCTCGAGTAGTGGCAAGATGCAGGGGAGTTTGAAGCAAGTTATTTTTGGCATTAACGAATGCACCTTTGGCAATGAGTTGTTTGGCTGCATCCTTAAGTTTGAAATCGACAGCGATATGCAGTAAGGTTCTGCCATATTTGTATTCGCTATTAACATCTGGGTGTTTACTAATCATCAACGCTACTGTATCCTCAAGTTGCCTGTCTACTGCGATATCCAGTGGAGTTGTTTTGTTATTATCCTGGATATTAATTTCGGCACCATGCTCTAGCAGCAGTCGATCGATATTCTGCATATTATTGTAACTAGGAAACCTCCTATTTAACACAGCAATATGTAGAGGAGTCTGTCCCTGATTATTTTTAACATTGAGTTTCGCACCCTTAGCAATTAAAAAAGAGACGATTTCTAGGCGATTACGTGGAAGATATGAGTGTTGGCTATCGTATTGAACAGCTAGGTGTAAGGGAGTATTGCCCTCTTTATTTTCAACATTGAGTTTTGCACCATTTTTAATTAAAAAATAGACGATTTCTGGGCGATTATCTCGAACAGCTAGGTGTAACGGAGTATTTCCATATTCGTCCCTAGCGTTGATATCCAGCATTAGCAAAGCAGCAACTTCTTTGGTAGCTGCATAGTGCAGTGGAGTTCTTTTGTAACTATCCCGGACAACAATATTTGCGCCGTCGTTAATTAGCTGTTGTACCAACTCCTTAAAGCCTATTTTTGCTGCGTTATGTAATAAAGTTGTATTCTTGCCATTTCGAGCATTGTCTTCTTTGATGTTAATTTTTGCGCCTGCAGCGAGTAGTATTTGTGCGATCGCCTTTGATTGCGCCGTATGTAGAGGAGTTATGCCATTTTTGTTTTTGGCATTGACATTCGCACCTTTAGCAATCAGCAACTTGGCCATTTCAGGCGATCGCGCAAAGAATAGAGGAGTTGTACCCATACTATTGTCAGGTAAAAACCTTCGCAATTTAGAAGTCCATATAGACCCCGACCTCGACACATCCCAATCAAGATGAGGTGCGCTCTGGGCGTTAATATCTGCACCTTTAGCAATTAGCGTCTGTGCTACTTCTATGCGATCGAATGCAGCAGCAAAGTGTAACGGGGTAAAGCCATATGTATCCTTAGCTTTGACATCTGCACCATTAGCAATTAACAATTCTGCCACCTCTTTTGAGCCAGCAAAGTGTAGTAAATTAAGATTATCTATCCTGGTATTGGCACTAATACCAAGATCCAGATAATGCCTAATAGTTTTAGTATCTCCCTGTCCGACAGCCTGGACAACTGCTTGGGGGGTAAATCCAATCCGGTTGAGGATGGGATATTTAAGGTGATTTAAAACAGCAACAGTAGCAATAGCAGCAATTCCTATTTTAAGGCGTTTTTTCCATTGCGTCTGCTCGGATTTAACGCTAACTATTCGATGATTCCGCAGCAATTCAAGCGCTTCTTTTGCCGAGTTAAAGCGGTTTTCTAAATCTGGCGCGATCGTTTTTCCTAACCAATCGGCAAATGCTGAAGAAATCTGAATTTGAGAGCGAAAATCTTTCTCTAGTATATTTGTTGGTAATTCGGCGGGGGAACGGTGGGTTAGTAAATACAACAAGGTCGCTCCTAAACCATATAAATCTGTTGCAGGTACGGCTTGTCCGAGAAATTGTTCTGGAGCCATATAACCATAGGTTCCAACTACGGTACTTCCTCGCATTAAAGTATTGTTATAAGTGTTTTGCACGGCTCCAAAATCTACCAAGCAGACTTCCCAGTCTTTTTGTTTGTGGGAATTGATGGGCGATTTGAAAACAATATTCTCTGGTTTAATATCCCGGTGGATAACAGGTGGTGTCTGTGAATGGAGATAAACTAAAATCTCCAAAATTTGTGTTGCAATGCGTTGAATTTCGGACTCACTAGCGTGCCAGCCACTTTCGACTAAACTTGCTAGAGATTGCCCTTCTGCCAGTTCTTGTACTATATAAAAACAACGGTTATCGGGAGTATCGACATAAAAATAATCCAAATAACGCGGAATTCCCGGATGATTCACTTTTGATAAAACATTGGCTTCTCGTTCAAATAGTTCCAGGACTTTCCAGTCATTCATCTTCTGTAAAGACAAAGCTTTGAGTGCGACTCGCTGGTGTGTTTTGAGGTCAACGGCTTCATAAGTTGTGCTACTACCGCCTTCTCCAAGAAGATTTTTAATCTGATAGTGGTTGACTAAGTTATGGGGAATTTGTTCAACAATATCCATAGCATTATCCTGGGTTGATGAGTACAAACAAACATTTTATATTTGGGTTTTTAAACCCCAAATTTTGAAAAATTTATGCAATGTAAATTGAGTGTTTGAGTATATTTCAAACAAGTCAATAGAAAAGTCAATGACGGACTCTGTATATTTGCTTAAATTTCAATTACCGTATTTCTATGGATAACTTACCCAGAATTTTGGAGTGTCATATCACCTTTGGCGAAAATTTACGTACGGGATCTCGATCGTAATCGAGCCGATAATCATAGCCGACGCGATCGTAAATGCCTGCAAGCAATTCCGGCAAATTAACAATAGGTTCTACATCTTCTTCGCGCAAAGGAAGTTGTCGGTCTTTTTGAGATGCTAGCCAACGTTCGTAGGCTTCTCTATCGCCACTTTCTCTCTCAGCGCCCTCTGCGTCCTCTGCGGTCAATCAAAAAAAGTAGTGATTTTGGATACAATTCCCGACTCAACAGTCGATCGAACGCCTCAATTTTAGATCGGGATCTAAAATTCACCTAAAGTTCGACGCCCTTTGGCAAAACCCTCCCTAAGATAGAAGTTAGGGGACGATCGGTCTAATAGCCGATTCAGGCGCAAGTGTCAAGCACCTGAAAATCCCAAACTCAGAGCCGCAAGACAGGGAGGTTATCAATATCATGGTACAAGCGCCGACAGGGGAAGCCCGACTGGGCCCGATCGATCAGGTGCAAGCCTTAGACCGAGATTGCACGACTCTCTCCCGTCACGTACTCCAGCAACTCCACAGCTTTTCAGCAGATGCTCAGGATCTGAGTGCCCTGATGAATCGCATCGGGCTGGCGGCCAAGCTGATCGCCAGGCGGCTCAGCAGAGCCGGATTAATGGCAGATGCCTTGGGGTTTACAGGGGCTACGAACGTGCAGGGAGAATCCGTCAAAAAGATGGATATCTATGCCAATGAAGTGTTTATCTCGGTATTCCAGCAAAGCGGACTTGTCTGCCGCTTGGCTTCCGAGGAAATGGAAAAACCCTACTACATTCCCGAAAACTGTCCGATCGGACGCTACAGTCTGCTCTACGACCCCATAGACGGTTCTTCCAATCTTGACATCAATCTCAATGTCGGCTCCATATTCAGCATCCGCAAGCAAGAGGGGGACGATGAAGACGGTTCTGCTTCCGACTTGCTGCAACACGGACACAAACAAATAGCGGCCGGCTACGTACTCTACGGCCCGAGTACCATGCTGGTTTATTCGATCGGTCAGGGTGTTCATTCCTTTACTCTCGATCCCAGTTTGGGCGAGTTTATTCTAGCTAACGAAAACATTAAGGTTCCCGATCGCGGCCCGATTTACAGCGTTAATGAAGGCAACTTCTGGCAGTGGGAGGAATCTTTGAGAGACTACATTCGCTACGTACACCGCAGCGAAGGCTACACCGCCCGGTACGGCGGGGCTTTGGTGGGAGATTTCCACCGGATTTTATTCCAGGGAGGCGTGTTTTTGTACCCGGGAACGGTGAAAAACCCGGAAGGCAAATTGCGTTTGCTCTACGAATCGGCTCCTTTGGCGTTTTTGATGGAGCAAGCCGGCGGGCGCGCCAGTACGGGCATTCAAGACATCTTAGACGTTGTGCCGACCAAACTGCACGAGCGATCGCCCTTGATTATCGGCAGTAAACAAAATGTAGCGATGGTCGAGTCTTTTATTCAAGATCGATCGCGCAATCCTAGAACAGTCCAACAGTGAAGGAAGAAGGAAGAGGGAAGAAGGAAGAAGGAAGAGGGAAGAAGGAAGAGGGTTTTAACTTATAAATTTCCACTCCCAATTACCAATTCCCCATTGCCAATTTTCAATTACCAATTTTCAATTTCCAATTTCCAATTTCCAAGTCCCAATAAACAACTATCAAATTGTAGGAGTTACAGTAATGACAGCAACACCAACGAATCACCTGTTAGAAATCAAAGAAATTGGCCAAAGTATCTGGATGGACAATTTGACTCGCGATCTGATCAAGTCCGGCGAGCTCAAACAGATGATTGAAAGTCGGGGACTGCGCGGGATTACATCTAATCCGGCTATTTTTGAGAAAGCGATCGCGGGTAATGTGATTTACGACGCGGATATCGAAGCGGGCATCCGGGCGGGTAAATCTGTAATGGAGATTTATGAATCTCTGGTATTTGAAGATATCCGTAACGCTTGCGACATCTTCGCCCCAGTTTACGCAGAGTCGAAGGGTTTGGACGGCTACATCAGCATTGAAGTGCCACCGACGATCGCCAACGACACAGAAAGCACGATTAGCGAAGCCATACGCTATTACAAAGCCCTCGGCAAAGAAAACGTGATGATTAAGATTCCGGGAACCGCTCAAGGTTTGCCCGCAGTCGAGCAAGTCATCAGCGAAGGGATTAACGTTAACGTGACTTTACTGTTCTCGGTTGACAGCTACGTCGAAACCTTCTGGGCTTACATTCGCGGTTTGGAAGCGCGGGTGGCTAAAGGTTTGGATGTGAGCAATATTGCTTCTGTTGCCAGTTTCTTCTTGAGCCGGATCGACATCAATATCGATGGCAAGATTGATGAGAAACTCAAAAATGTCACCGATATTTCCACAAAAGCTAAACTGGAAGCAGTGAAGGGGAAAATTGCGATCGCCAATGCGAAGGTAGCTTACCAGAAGTATAAAGAGATCGTAGCGAGCGATCGCTGGCAAGCTTTAGCAGCCAAGGGAGCGAAAGTACAGCGCTTGCTGTGGGCTTCCACCAGCACCAAAAACCCCAACTACAGCGATGTCATGTACGTCGATGAACTAATCGGCCCCGACACCGTTAACACTCTGCCGCCGAACACTGTTGAAGCTTGTTTCGATCACTGCGATGTCGCACCCCGGATTGAGAACAACGTTGAAGAAGCTTACACCCTGATCGAAAGTCTCAAAGATCCCGACATCGACATCAACTTGGACCAAGTGATGACAGACTTGCTCTTGGACGGGATTGATAAATTCGTCACCCCGTTTCAATCCCTGATGGATTCCTTGCAAGAGAAAGTGCAGAAGTTGTCACCCGTCGCCTAGACAGATATCTGTATCCTTGAAGGCAGAAGCATTTAGGAGTCGGAATAGATAATTGTTTGGCTTCTTAAATGCTGAGTTTTAAATCCTCTCTAGGATTTTTGAGATTAATGCCTCTCAGAGTTCCTAGAGAGCAAAATCATCTGCCTCCTCTAGCAGTATGAAGAAGCGATTAACTCTCTCACCCAGAAACTAGCAGAAATGACCGCAAACTATCATGGTGTTTTGGCACGGTTAACAGCACTAGAACAAGGAAAATAAATAATGGTAACGCTACTTGAAAATCCACTGCGGGTCGGTTTGCGAAAAGAACGGGTGCCGGAACCACAAATTCTGGTAATCTTCGGAGCTTCTGGGGATCTCACCCAGCGCAAACTGGTACCTGCAATTTATCAGATGAAGCGCGATCGACGCTTGCCACCGGAAACTACAGTCGTGGGAGTAGCCCGCCGCCCTTGGAGTCACGATTACTTCCGAGAGCAAATGCGCGAAGGCATTGAAGAATTTGGCGGAGGCATTGGCAATGAAGAATTTTGGCAAGAATTCGCTAAAGGTTTGTACTACTGTCCGGGCGACATTGACAACCCCGAAAGCTATCAAAAACTCAAAGATTTCTTAGCGGAACTCGACGAAGAAAGGAGAACTCGCGGCAATCACATATTTTATCTCTCAGTTTCCCCGAACTTTTTCCCAGAAGCAATTAGGCAACTGGGCGAGGCTCAAATGCTGGTAGATCCAGTAAAACACCGCTTGGTAATAGAAAAACCCTTCGGCCGAGACTTGAGCTCGGCAAAAGCTCTCAACCGAGTCGTGCAGAAGGTTTGCCAAGAACAGCAAGTTTACCGGATCGACCACTATTTGGGTAAAGAAACTGTTCAGAATTTAATGGTGTTCCGGTTTGCTAACGCGATTTTTGAACCGCTGTGGAATCGGCAATTTGTCGATCACGTACAAATTACAGTTGCAGAAACAGTAGGCGTAGAAGACCGGGCGGGTTACTACGAATCCTCTGGGGCGTTGCGGGATATGCTGCAAAACCACTTGATGCAGATTTTCTGTCTGACGGCGATGGAACCGCCGAACTCGCTCGACGCTGACAGCATCCGCACCGAAAAGATGAAAGTTCTGCAAGCAACTCGCTTGGCAGATTTGCATAACTTGGAGTTCTCAGCGATTCGGGGTCAATATTCCGCCGGTTGGATGAAGGGCAAACAGGTGCCAGGTTATCACGAAGAACCGGGGGTTGCTCCCAACTCGACAACGCCGACTTTTGTGGCGATGAAGTTTATGATTGACAACTGGCGCTGGCAGGGAGTGCCTTTCTACCTGCGAACCGGCAAGCGGTTGCCGAAAAAAGTTAGCGAAATTGCGATTCAGTTCCGCGAAGTGCCGCTGCTAATTTTTCAGTCCGCAGCCCAACAAACTACTCCTAACGTTTTGACCATGCGCGTGCATCCCAACGAGGGGATTTCGCTGAGGTTTGAGGCGAAAATGCCGGGGCCGGATTTACGGACGCGGACGGTGGATATGGATTTCAGTTACGGTTCTTCTTTTGGGGTGACATCTTCGGATGCTTACGATCGACTGTTAATTGACTGTATGCTGGGCGACCAAACTTTGTTTACCCGTTCTGATGAAGTGGAAGAAGCTTGGCGGGTGGTAACGCCGGCGCTGATGGATTGGGAATCGTCCAACGAACAGGAGTTGGTTCCTAAATACGAAGCGGGTACTTGGGAACCGGCGGAAGCAGAACTGCTAATTAACAGAGACGGTCGCAAGTGGCGCAGACTTTAAGAGTCATGGGTCAGCAGTCATTAGTCAGCAGTCATTAGTTTATTGGTCAAGATTAGTCATTATTGATTAGCTAAGAACCAATGACTAAGAACCAATGACGAATGACTAATGACTAAGAACCAATGACGAATGACTAATAACAAATAAGAAAGGAGAAAAGATTTATGACGATGACACCGATGAAAGCTCCGCCTCTGGTTTCGCTGCAAAATCCTAAAGATGTGTCGCTCGACCAGATAGAGGCCGAATTGAGTAAAATTTGGGAAAGTTACAGAGAATCTGGTTCAAAGGGCGATTCTCCGATCGCTAGTAGGGCAACAACTTTTACTTTTGTAGTCTACGAACCCGAAGAAACTCAGCGTTTATTAGCGGATCTGGGGTTTTACGACGGGCCGGTGGACGGTATTACCGGGCCGATGACGGCATCTAGCATCAGGGCGGCTCAAAAAGCTTACGGGCTGCCGAGAACTGGCAAACCTAATGCTGAATTGCTGGCGATTTTGCGGGAAGAAGTGGCTCGCAAAAATTCAAATGGCGAGGAGATGGGATCGAGTGGTTTGGGTTCCGGGGGCTCGGGGGTGGCTGACGCGATCGTGGCTGCCAATCCCTGCCGGATTATTGCTCTGTGCCCGACGGCGGGGGAAGATACAGGCGTGCAGGCTCAAGTGGCTGCTTATTGTCCGGTTCACAAGCGCACCACCGGCAATCTGATCTGCTGCGAGTACATTACCCTACGGGGTACGGAAGCTGCTCTGGAACGGGTGAGCGGCATCGTGACGGCGTTGACGATCCCGGATTTGCCGACCCTGCTGTGGTGGAAGGCGAATCCTGATGCCGATCGAGGTTTGTTCCAGCGGCTGGCAGCAACTAGCAGTTCTGTGATTGTTGACTCTAGCAGCTTTGCCGAGTCTGAATCTGAATTGCTGTTGATGCAAAGTCTGATCGAGGAGGGAATTCCGATTGCGGATCTCAATTGGCGACGGTTGGCCGCGTGGCAAGAGTTGGCTGCTGAGGCTTTTGACGCCCCGGAACGTCGCGCTGCGATTCGGGAAATCGATCGGGTGACGATCGATTACGAACACGGCAATTCTACTCAAGCGCTAATGTATTTGGGCTGGCTGGCGAGCCGACTTCAGTGGCGTCCTGTTGCTTTTAAGCAGGAGGAGGGCGATTACCACATCAAGCGAATTACATTCGAGGGTCCCGACGAACGGGTTGTGGAAGCCGAGTTGGCTGGTATTCCTACTGCTGATACGGGCGATATCCCGGGCGATTTGATTGCTCTGCGTTTGAACTCTACGAACGAAAAGGCTGACTGCGGTACAGTTCTATGTTCGGAAGTGGGTGGCTGTATGCGGATGGAAACGAAGGGTGGCGCTCAAACCGATCGGTTTAACCAGGTGAGTCCTCTGTTCGATCAGGTGACGGAACACTTGCTGGGCCAGCACTTGCAGAGTTGGGGCCGAGATGTGCTTTACGAAGAAAGTTTGGCAGTGACGGCTCAAATGCTGAAGTTGGCTAAGCGGTAAAGAGAAGGAAGAAGGAAGAAGGAAGAGGGAAGAAGGAAGAAGGATTGAGTTAATATTCAGTGGGGCAGGCAATGTCTGCCCTACTTTTTTAGGAGTTATGAATTTTAAGTTATGAGTTTTGAATTAATAATGTTCTTTGACTCAAAACTATAAATTACTTCTAAAAAGCAACGAAATTACCTATATTATTCTCATTCTTCCTTCGCGCCCTTCGCGTCTTTGCGGTTCGTTAAATTGGTATTATTGGAGAAGTTCAAGACCAATACTCATAATTTTATCACCTGTCTGATTTCTGTATTTTTTGTAACTAATCTAGAACTATGGCTTTAGTAATTGCTGGCGAACGCAGCGGTGCGGGAAAGACTACTGTAACGATCGCCCTTTTAGCTTTTTTAATCCGTCGCGGCTTGAATGTTCAATCGTTTAAGGTTGGTCCCGATTATATCGATCCGATGTTTCATGCTTTTGTTACTGGTCGCCCCTGTCGGAATTTAGACCCGGTATTAACGTCTGAATCTTATGTAAAAAAGTGTTTTTCTCGTCATATCCAAGATGTCGATTATGCCTTAGTTGAAGGCGTAATGGGGCTATTTGATGGTGTTTCTCGGAAGAAAGAAGAAGAAAGTTCGGCAACGGATTTCGTAACGGATGTAACGGATGTAACCGATAGAAGTTCGGCAACGATTGTACGAGATGTAAAGGATTTAACGGATTTAACAAATTTAAGGAAGCCAGAAGGAAAACAACACTATTCTATTTCCTTTGCTTCTACGGCTCATGTTGCTTATTTGCTGAATTTGCCGATATTGTTTGTGATAGATTGCAGCAGGCTCTCTGGTTCTGTGGCTGCGATCGCCCACGGTTTTCGTTCTTTTAACCCTGACCTTAAATTCGCTGGTTTGGTGCTGAATCGGGTGGCGAGCGATCGACATTTGGAGTTGCTTCAAGATGCTCTCAAACCGCTCAATTTACCTATTTTGGGCGTTTTGCGTAGGGATGAGGCTGTTACTATTCCCGATCGACATTTGGGTTTGATTCCTGCTGAGGAGTTGCCGAATCTTCATGCTGCGATCGATAAGTTGGCTGATTTGGCTGCTGTTAGTTTTGACTGGGAGCAACTTTTGCCTTTGTTGGCTGCAACTCGAAATGAGGGGGCTGAGGGGTCTGAGCAACTTTTTGGTAGACACAATCTCCCTTCGGGAATTGTAGTTAAAAAAGATGATGTTGTCAACAGTTTGGGGAAACAATTTGGAGTGAGGATTGCAGTTGCGCGCGATCGGGCTTTTAATTTTTACTATCAGGACAATCTTGATTTGTTGGAAGAGTTGGGTGCGGATTTGGTATTTTGGAGTCCGCTTGATGATGCTGTTTTTCCTGACAATGTGCAAGGGTTGTATTTTGGTGGTGGTTTTCCCGAAGTGTTTGCTCAAAATTTGAGCGGTAATGTTTTAATTCGGGATGCGGTAAGAAGTGCGATTTTTTCGGGAATGCCGACTTATGCGGAGTGTGGCGGTTTGATGTATTTGTGCGATTCTATTGTAGACTTCGATGGCAATTCTTGGGCAGGGGTGGGAGTGTTGGAAACTGCTGCTGCGATGGGAAAGCGTTTGACGCTGGGATACCGAGAAGCTGTGGCGGTGAGGGATAGTTCGGTGTTAACTGCTTTTGATGAAGTTTGGGGACATGAGTTTCATCGATCGCATTTAACTGTGGAACCGAGTAATCCAGTTTATCACAGTTGGAGGTATGGGAAGCGGGGGGAAGTTGAGGCGGTTGCTGAAGGTTGGGGAGTTTGTCAGGTGCACGCTTCTTACTTGCATTTGCATTGGGGTGCTCGCCCTGATATTCCGGCTCGTTTTTTGCAGCAGTGTGCTGATTTTGATTGTAAGGGTGTTTTGGGCGATCGATCTCAAGTAATATCTTTTTAACGAACCGCGAAGACGCGAAGGACACGAAGGAAGAGAATGAAGAGGATGCAGAAGATAGGTAATGTCTGTAGCGCTTTGGCAGTAAATCAATTCAGTTTTTTGGGATGTCGAAAAGCCTATTCCTGGCTGCACTCAAGGTATAAATCCAGTGGTCTTACTATTTATATTAGAATATTTATGACGGAGAAAGTTAGGGGTGTTGGCATTTATGAGCGAATCAATTTCAACTAAGCAGTTGTCCGCACAATGGGTAACACCGGAGAATTTTCGGAGTTACGGTCAAGTTATCTTTGCGGCTGTTGATGGCAAGTCTTTCGATGCTGAGGATGCTCAGTTAAACTTGCAAAATGGCATTCCTAGATTTTACATTATGCGGCTGCACGAGAAAGGTCGCAAGTTTGGCAAAATTACACGACACGTTCAATGTACTCAGTGTTTGGGTTCTTTGGAAGGGAAGGAGTGGTTGATGGCGGTTGCGCCTCCTGGGGATAGCTATAAACCGAGTTTAGAGGATATGGCTGCTTTTCGGATTCCGGGCAATTGTTTTATTAAGTTAGATGTGGGGACTTGGCACGCTGGGCCGTATTTTGATGCGGATTTTGTTGATTTTTACAATCTGGAATTGAGCAATACTAATGTGGTTGACCATTTTACCTTTGATTTTGTGAAAAATCACAATCTGGAGTTTGAGATTGTCTGATGTTGGCGATTTGTAGTTGCGCTTTCTTTTTGGTAATTATTGTTATAGGTGGGTTTTTTGAGTAAGATTTTTTAACCGCAGAGGGCGCAGAGGACGCAGAGGAGGAGAAGGAGGGGGTTCGCAAGTGATTGGGGAATTCTTTTGGCCTCACTAGGCTGAATCGCAACGCCGGAAAGATAAAGTTTGCAAGTATTAAAATATGTGCAATTGTCATGCCTGAGCAAAAGTATAGCATTGTTCTGCGCGAATGTCGTTTGTTAGGTGCGGGCGATCGCCCAACGGTAGATATTGCTATTGATAATGAGCAAATAGTCGCCGTTTCGCCGCACATCTCAGAACTTGGGGAACGCGAAATCGACATTCAAGGCAAATTAGTTAGTCCTCCTTTTGTGGAGTCGCACATTCATCTCGATTCGGCTTTGACTGCGGGGGAACCGCGATGGAATCAAAGCGGCACTTTGTTCGAGGGAATTCAAATCTGGGGGGAACGCAAGCAAAGTTTAACTCTGGAAGATGTCAAAAAACGGGCTATTGAAACTTTAAGGCTGCAAGCGTCTCAAGGGATTTTGTTTGTCAGGAGTCACGCTGATGTTAGCGAACCGACGCTGACTGCTTTGCAAGGACTTTTGGAAGTTCGAGAACAAGTCAAAGATTGGATGACTCTGCAAGTTGTGGCTTTTCCCCAAGACGGGATTTACGGAAGTTCAGAAAATGACAAACTTTTAGAAAAATCTCTCGATATGGGTGCGGATGCTGTCGGCGGGATTCCGCATTATGAGTTGACGCGGGAAGATGGGGTGAAGTCGGTTGAGCGAATTTTTGAACTTGCTGAAAAATACAATAGATTAATAGATGTTCACTGCGATGAAATCGATGATGAACAGTCGAGATTTTTGGAGGTGGTAGCAGCTTGTGCGATTAGAAGCGGGGCTGGTTCGCGGGTGACTGCAAGCCACACGACGGCTTTCGGTTCTTACAACAATGCTTATGCTTTTAAGCTGATGGGAAGTTTGGCAAAATCTGGAATTAATTTCATCGCCAATCCTTTAATTAATATCACCCTGCAAGGCCGCGCTGATACTTATCCCAAACGCCGTGGGGTGACGCGAGTTAAGGAGTTGTGGCAGCAGGGATTGAATGTGAGTTTTGGCCACGACTGCGTGCAAGATCCTTGGTATAGTTTAGGTACGGGAAATATGTTGGATGTCGCTCATATGGCGGTTCATGTTTGTCAGATGACGGGAATGGCTGAGATTGCAGCTTGTTTTAATATGGTCACTGTCAACGGTGCTAAAACTCTCAATCTGGGAGATGATAATTATGGGATAGATGCGGGGAAACCTGCAAATTTGATTGTCTTGGATGCTGAGGATTGTTATGATGCAATTAGGAGGCGCGCTGCGGTTCGGTATGTGATTTCGCGCGGAAAGTTGCTGGCGGAAACTGAACCGGCTAAAATTAGTTTTTATCCTGTTTGACAAACAATATTTGAAGCTGTTAAATTGTGAATCAAGGTGCTATTCCCGATGAGAGTCCCAGAAATTTACCAGAGCAATTGCTCCTGCAAGATGCTAAGGCTGGTAATTGCATAGTAATTCATTGCGGTACAGATAGATTGTTGGGGGATGCACCGAGACTTATTGCTGTTTATGGCGGGAATTCTGAAGATTGGGATAAAATGACAAGTATTGAGGCTTTTGAAATTAATGGAGCTTTTGTACAAGTCCATTGGTTTCGGAACAGTCAGACTCTTCAAGATGTGGAGTTTAAGTTCAAGCGACAGTATCCCAAAACAGCCCCTAAAAATCTGTAGGTAATCAAGTTATGAAAATTCGTTGTATTGCTAATACGGGTGAATCTCTGCCTGAAACATATATAGATGCGCCACGCGGTTATACTAGAAAAGTTGAGTTGCCACTAACTATAGGCAAGGAATATGTTGTTTATGCTATCCGAGAATGGAAAGGCACTATTTGGTACTACATCTGTAATGATAATTACAGCTATTATCCTATCCATAATCCGGCACCGCTATTTGAAGTGGTTGACAGTAGGGTTTCTAAGTATTGGCGGTTTGAACTTTCGCCCAATGGTTTGTTAATGATAGCGTTTGAGCAGTGGTTTACTGACCCTTATTTTTATGATAAGCTGACGGATCAGGAAGAGGCGGAGGTTGAGATTTTTGAGAAGGTTAAGGAATTAATGGATGCTGAGGATTTTGATTTGCCTTCGCTGGATGTTGCGGTTGAGAATTTGCGGGAAACTGTCAGTGTTTGAGTTGGCAAAGTGCGAGAGTCAATTTATTTGGTTAACCAGCTTGACTAAGATAGCGGGAAATGGTATCAAATATGAAGCATCAGAATATTGTGAAAAAAATGGACGAAAAAATTGAAATCAATAGAAGCTATGAGACACTAGACGGCGAAGATGATGTTTTGTTATTGGGTAAAGCTACTTTTACAGTGGGCAGGTTTAAAGAGCTAGCCGCCAGCAAGTTGAGCGAGATACTTGGGATTTATGTTGTAAAAAATGATCGCTCTCGCGAGGGTATAATAATAAGCTGGATGAACGAGCTGCGGATTAACGAAGAAACAATAATTAGTGGAGGGGATATAAACTGGAACTCGCCTCAAGAAGGAATCGATTGTCAAGTCCTCAAAATTGGTTCTAAGGGTTGGCAAACAGGAAAGCTTCAGATCGAAATCAACAAAAATATTAAGTCGGGGAAAACGCAGACATCTATAAAGTTTTGTCCTGAGGAACCACTAGAGCAAAAATCGCCTTTAGATGATATCAGACAATCCGAGGAATACAAAAAACTGAGCAATAATAACTGATTGCCCGATCGCGATTACAATACAATAATCGATCGCACTTATATCTGAACCTGAGATTTTAAACCGCAGATGGGGGCGGATGTACGCGGATGAACGCTGATGTTTTTTTGGGAGGGACTGATGGTAAATGTAGAAGAATATGTCGATCGCACTGCTGAACTGATAAACTTACCGTTAGACCCGGAACATCGGCCCGGTGTTGTGGTAAACTTCGAGAGAATAGCTGCGATCGCCCGACTCGTTACTGAATTCCCTTTACCCCCAGAAGTAGAAGTCGCGCCGGTGTTTGAACCTTAGATTTTTAACCGCAGATGAGGGCAGATGAACGCAGATGAACGCAGATGTTTTTTAGATAAGGCGGATGCGGTTGCTACGGCAGCGGCTGTTAAATGTGGTAAAGTTACGGCTACAGAGGCGATAAATGCTGCTTTGGAACGGATTGCTGTTAAGGATAAAGCTTTTAATTGCTTTACTGCAATCACTGCATCCAGCGCACTCGCAGCAGCCGAAAATATAGATAATTCGATCGCAAATAACCAAAACCCAGGCCCTTTAGCAGGCGTTCCCTTCGCAGTCAAAAACCTGTTCGATATCGGCGGAATTACTACTCTAGCAGGGTCAAAAATCAACGCTGACAATCCTCCGGCTACCCAGGACGCGGCCGTGGTCGCCCGACTCAGACAAGCCGGTGCAATCCTCGTAGGTACTCTCAACATGGATGAGTACGCCTACGGTTTCGTCACGGAAAACAGCCACTACGGCCCGACTCGCAATCCCCGCGATACTGCGCGCATCGCTGGCGGTTCCAGCGGCGGTTCCGCAGCAGCAGTCGCCGCCGGTTTTGTACCCGTCACTCTCGGTTCTGATACTAATGGTTCTATCCGCGTACCGGCTGCTTTGTGCGGTGTCTTTGGGTTTAAGCCTACTTACGGCCGTTTGTCCAGGGCTGGCGCTTTTTTATTTTCGGGTAGTTTGGATTGTGTGGGGCCGTTTGGGCGATCGATCAGAGATATGGCGCTGCTGTACGATATCCTGCAAGGCCCTGATTCTCGTGACCCAGTTTGCACTCAACGCCCGCCAGAACTTTGTTCGCCGCAGTTAAATCAAGGTATCGAAGGATTGCGAATTGCTGTTGCTGAGGGGTATTTCGCCACAGGGGCCGAACCGGAAGCAATGGATGCTGTAGAAATAGTTGCTAAAGCCTTGACAAATGTCTTAAATTGTGGTATTAGCACAGAAAAAACAACAAACCCCCCAAAAAGAGGGGGGCTTGCGACTGTCAGCATACCGGAATCCGATCGCGCCAGGGCTGCTGCATTTATCATTACCGCCTGCGAGGGCGGAAACTTGCATTTAGACAATTTACGATCGCGCCCTCAAGACTTCGATCCTGCCACGCGCGATCGCTTTTTAGCGGGAACCCTGATCCCTGCGACTTGGTACTTGCAAGCCCAGAGATTCAGAGAGTGGTACCGCGATCGAATTCGCGAAATATTCCAACACACAGACATCATCCTCGCACCCGCAACCCCGATAGCTGCCCCTGAAATTGGCGTCGAGAAAATGGTAATAGCCGGACAAGAAATCTTAGTGCGTCCCAATCTCGGACTGTTCACCCAACCCCTATCATTTATTGGCTTGCCCGTTCTTTGCGTGCCCGTACAGCGGCCCGGCGCTTTGCCCTTGGGGGTACAAATTATTGGTGCTCCCTACAGCGAAGCGGTGATTCTCCGAGTCGCTGCGGTACTTGAATCGCAAGGCCTTGTATCTGCCGAATCAATTGACCCCTAATTCTAGGGTTTGTTGTTGCGGTGAAAGCGTCTCTTAGTCCTTCTGGCAATAGCTTTGCGCTTCTGCTTTTCCAACGGGGTTTCAAAGTGGCGGTGCTTTCTCATGTCGGGGAAAATACCCGCTTTGGAAACTTGTCGCTTAAACCGTCGTAGGGCTGACTCAATCCCTTCATTTTCGCCTATTACAACTTGGGTCATTATTTCTCCTTTTGTTCGTTAGATCAAGTTTTATCATATCAAGGTTTTTGGCCGCGCGACCTCTTGAAGGTCGGGCGATCGGCCAAAACCTCAAAATTATAGCAAATCCGCGACCATTACCGCTCTTGATTCTTTAATTCGCGCAGGCAGACTTTGTATGTCAAGGCGCAAATTATATTCGCGCGGTTGAATCGGTTTGGGCTATCAACTGATTTTCCTGCCGCAGGTAAGCTTGAATAAACGGCTCTAATTCGCCGTTCATCACATCTTCGATGGCGGTTGTTTCCACCCCAGTACGCAAATCCTTGACCATTTGGTATGGGTGAAAAACATAATTGCGAATTTGGTTGCCCCAAGCCGCCTCCACCATGTCGCCGCGAATCTCGGCAATTTCCGAAGCCCGCTGTTCCTTAGCAATCACCAACAGCCTAGCCTTGAGTAATGCCAGAGCTTTTTCCTTATTTTGCAACTGACTGCGTTCTTCAGTGCAGCGGACGGCCAAACCAGTAGGAATGTGAACGATGCGGACTGCGGTTTCTACCTTGTTAACGTTTTGCCCGCCCTTGCCGCCAGCGCGGGAAGTCGTGATTTCCAAATCTTTTTCTGGAATGTCCAACTTGACGGATCGATCGAGAATTGGCATCACTTCGACGCCCGCAAAACTGGTTTGACGCTTGTCGTTAGCATTAAAAGGCGAAATTCTGACCAAGCGGTGAGTGCCTTTTTCCGATCGCATATAACCGTAAGCGTAACGGCCGACAATTTCCAAAGAAGCCGATTTAACACCTGCTTCCTCTCCCTCGGAAATTTCCATTAAATGTACTTTGTAACCTTGACTTTCCCCCCAGCGGGTATACATCCGCAGCAGCATTTCCGCCCAATCTTGAGCATCTGTGCCGCCGGCCCCGGCGTTAATTGTCAAAACGGCGCCGCCTTCATCGTAGGGCCCCGATAGTAATTGTTGCAGTTCCCACTGGTCGAGTTCGCGGGTTAACTGAGAAAGACTCGATGAGGCTTCTTGGAACAGCGACTCGTCGGCTTCTAACTCCAGCAGTTCTAAAATAGCTTTAGCATCTTCCAAGCTCGTTTGCCAGCCGCGGTATTGGTCTAAATGAGATTTGAAGTCATTAAGTTCTTGGAGGGTTTCTTGAGCTCGATCTTGGTCGTCCCAAAATGCTGGTTGGGCGCAGATTTGCTCTAAGTCTTGAATTTTGGCTGTAAGTGCGGGGATGTCAAAGATAGTCCTGGGTTGTACCCAGTCGATCGGACAAAGTTGCGATATTGTGTTTGATGTCTAGAACTTCCACTGTGAGTTCTCCTAGTTGTGGGGTGTATTTTTGAGTTTAGCTGAAATTTTGCTCTAAATGTGCAAATCCATTTTTCAGTAGCACACCAGCTTTGATAAATGAGTCAATTTTGCCGTCGAGTACCTCGGCGACGGCTGTTGTTTGGATTCCTGTACGGAGATCCAAAACTTTGCCCTGGTTCGGGCTGTAGCTGGCAAATTGATATTCCCGAATTGGTTGGTTAAGGACTGTTTTTAGGCGATCGCACTGAAGGTCTGCAAGCTGTGGAATTCCTTGCCTTTGCATAATAGCAAACAGTTTGCTGGTGAGAACCCCCAAAGCTTTTTCTCTCTTTTTCGGTTGATTAGATATTGCCGAAATACCAGTCGGAACATGAACAATCTCCACCCAAGGTGAGACGCCCCAACCAATCTGATCGTGAGGATGCCAGATTATTTCTAAATCCTGCTGTGGAATCTCCAGTTGTACATCCATTGGCAGAACTTCCACAATCACTGGAGTCGGCAGATTTTTGGTAATATCAAAAGGCGATGTATCTTTCACTAGATGCGCTCCCGTTTCTGACTTTAGATAGCCGTAAGCGCCACGTCCGTCTATTGCCAAAGTTGCAGAATTAATTCCTCTACAACAACCTTTACCTCGCCCATGCCCATGTTCAATTGACAGAACTCTATACCCTCGGTTTTCTCCCCAACTAGCATACATTGTCAGCAAACTTTGTGCCCAGTCCGGAGCTTCTGCTGCATTAATTATGAGGTAGGCTCCATTTTTGTCATAAGGCCCGCTCAATAATTGCTCTAGTTCATATTCATATTCTTCTAGAATGGGGTTTAGTTGAGCTAAATTAGTTTGAAGTTCTTGCTCTAGTTCGTCGTCTGCTTGAAATTCGAGCAACTCAACTGCTGATGTAGCATCTGCTAAATAAGTTTGGCACTGGTTGAGTTTTGCCTGGTAGGATTCGAGTGATTCTAGTTCTTGGAGTATCCGTTCAACTGTGTTTATGCTGTGGTCAGGCTCCGGCTGTGCTGCTAACTGTTCAAACTTTTGGTTTTTGGCAGTTAATTCTGAGTTAAAGACAGTGTTGTCTGACTGTTAGGCAATCGCCCAATGTTTCGATGTGGTGTTTGATGTGTAGAATTTCCACGGTTAGTCCTCATGGTTTTGAAGTCTTTTACAAATTATAGCTGAAATTAGGATATTTCAACAAAATGTTATTGTTTCTTCGTAATTAGATATCCTGCGAACCTGTTGAATTGAAAATTTTACCGCATTAAAAATTAAAAAAAATTGCTATAATCTAAAATCAGGTTAACGATCTAGATGGGAGTTAACTGCCATGATTTCCCCAGAACTAAAATTCAGCTTGCCGTCCACCGAAGACCTGCCCTGTTCGGACGATACCCCTGTGGATAACGAAGACCAGAATCTGCTGCCGAACCTATTGTTGTTTGTCCTCACCAGCATTTGGTCGGCTCGCATGGATTGGTACTTTGGGGTGGATATGGCCGTGTATCACACCACAGGAATCAGTCCCAAAGTGCCGGTCGTCCCCGACGGGTTTCTCAGTTTGGGGGTGGAGCGCCGAAAAGGAGGCAAATCTCGCCGCAGCTATGCTGTCTGGGAAGAAAACGAGGTTGTGCCGATCTTAGCATTGGAAATGGTGTCTCACAAACCCGGTGGGGAGTACGACGAGAAAATGTCGATTTATGCCGGGTTAGGGGTTTTGTACTACATTATTTACAACCCCGAATTTTGGCGGCGCGATCGGCATCAACCGTTTGAAGTCTACAAGCTGATTGACGGGCAGTACCAGCAGCAGATTGGCGAACCCTATTGGATGCCAGAAGTAGGACTGGGCATGGGGCGCTCGGGGCAACTTATTGGGGGCATCGAGCAAGAAATTCTGGTTTGGTACGACGAGTCAGGAAATGTCTATCCCCTGCCCGATGCAGCGGCCGGGCAGATGCGAGAGGAGTTGAGGGTAGAACGACAGCGAGCCGAACGCCTAGCTGAGTATTTGCGATCGCAAGGGATCGATCCCGATAACCTGCCTGAATCGTGACATGAAATTCGATCGGCTTGAGCGCATTCTTCCTTGTGACTAATGACTAATAACTAATGACTAATGACTTCTTAGATATACTGCGAACCTGTTGAATTGAAAGTTTTACCGCATTCGTGAGCGCATACGTCCAACCTTTTGGAACAGGAAAAACTTTTTGTGAGGTCTTCGCGAAACCAATCTCTTGCGATCGCATCTTTCACCGATTGAGTTCTGAGAGAATTAAAGCCATTTCCGTACTTTTCAATTAAAGCCAGCATTTGCGGTCTGTAAGTGTGGTTATAAACAGCGTATTTAGTATGGCTTACCCAACAGCAAGGCCAGAGTTCCGCTTCAAAACTGATAAAAATCTCTTTGCTGGCTTGAGTTTGGCAGCTAATTTCTACATTTCGGTAGTAATTGTTTAGGCTACCAAATGTTTCTACAGCTTGGATAAATTGGTCTCCCTGGGGATTTTTATATTGTTCCAACGATGGGGGTTGAAGTTCTTCGGTGGCTGGCTTTGATGGGACATAGGGAGTTGGTTCTGGTGCTTGAGAAGTTTCGATAGCTATAGCTTGATACCAAGCATAATTTGCTTTTTCTGGTTGCCCCAACTGCGTCAAAACTTTAGCTAAATTGCGATAAGCTCCGGCAAAATTGGGTTTAAGCTCGATCGCCTTTTGGTAATAAGCACTAGCTGGCTGCCACTGTTGCTGTTGAGCATAAAGACTGCCGACATTAGCATAAACTTCTGGAAAATTAGGCTGAATTTTGAGGGCTTTTGCGTAACAGTCGGCCGCTGCTTGCATCTTCCCCAAACCTTGAACAGCATTGCCTAAAGTTTTCCAGGCTGCTGCAAAATTAGGTTGAATTTTCAGGGCTTGTTGGCTGGCTGCGATCGCATCTGATAGCTTTCCTTGTTTCAAACATTGTTCAGCTTGTTGGTGCAACCCAACAGC
Organism: Microcoleus sp. B3-A4; assembly: GCF_036705385.1. Taxonomy (NCBI): domain Bacteria; kingdom Bacillati; phylum Cyanobacteriota; class Cyanophyceae; order Oscillatoriales; family Microcoleaceae; genus Microcoleus; species Microcoleus sp. B3-A4. The sequence continues at coordinate 24,988 of NZ_JAUBUI010000012.1, forward strand.
CGTCTGTGTTTGATTTTGAGGGGCTGACGCATTAGTTGTTGCTGGTTGGTTGGGGCGATCGCTCTTAGCCTCTACCTGAGAGTTTTCTGCCTTCTGAGGCTGTTGATTGGCGGACTCTTTGTCATAAATCTCTTTCGCCGCAAAACGAGAAGTAGCTTTCGGTACAAACTCGACAAATCCTAATTTTTGGGCTAAATCCCGTGCTGCTTCTACTTGATGCTGGTTGTGTTCAAATATCAAGTAGTGCCATACAGCTTTTCCGCCTGCTTGGATAAAGGCATTAACAGATTGCATTATCCTGTCCCAGTTGGTATTTTGGCGGTAGATGCTGTTAGTATCTGCCAACCCGTCGATACTAAAAATTACGCGATCGTGTTCTCCTGTCATCGCCTTTGCCAGGGCTTGCCACCAGTCTGGATTGCGTCCGCTACCGTTGGTGTACAGGCTGATATGAGGAACTCCCATGCGGTGCAAATACTCGATCGCCGGAATTGTGGTATTGCTAGTCATAGCATCGCCGTAGTTGCCGCACATATACACCAAATCCAACTGAGAGCAAAACTCTTGTGGGAAAATTCTCTCAATATCCTCGATCTTTAATTCCGCCCCCGGCAAAATCGGGTTGTCGGTGCGGGGACACTGAGGACAAGCTGCATTGCATCTGGAGGTAATTTCTACGCTGACTATCCTAATATCTTCATATTTTAAGTACATGAGTTTTCCCCAATTAATTTGTGATTAATATTGAAATCGCGATCGACACAATTAGATAACAAGAGATTTGATTGAGTGATTAAAAAGTAAAATTATACCTCATGCCTGCAGGCTGTGAACACGATATAAGTTTTTTGTATGAGGGACAGAGGAGGCGATGACGACTATCTTGATTCCAAATCTTAATAAAAAAAACCGCAGCCGGATGTCGATCGAGCCGCGGTTTTTTTTTAAGCTAAAGTTTCAATCAATCGCGGCTGTTGATAGCAATCAACAGGCGCAGAATGAAAATGAACAAGTTGATGTAGGTCAAGTACATCGACAGAGCGGCGGGTAAATACTGGTCGTCGCGGTAGCTGCGGGGTAATATGTAAAAATCGACGATCGCAGCGCCGGCAAATATAAACACGCCGATGCCAGAAATGCCAATTTCCAACCAGGTTGGGGTGTAGACGCCAAATAGTGAGAGCAGAAACTGACCGCCAACGACGACTAACAAAGCAATCACACCTAAACTGATAGTTTTGGTGAGGGCCATGCCGTCTTGTTCAGAAAGGTTGGAGCCAATTTGGCGGGCGGCGATAAAGGTAATGCCGCATCCGAGGGCTGCAAAAGCGATGCCGGAGATGCCGACGCCTTGGGTTCTGAGGGCTGTAAATACCAATCCGCTGAGGGTGTAGCCCGAAAGCAGGCTGTAGGTTGCCAGCAGGGGTAAAGCGGTGTTTTTGTTGCCTTGTTCGGCGGCACCGCGGGCGACGAAGAATAGAATTAATTCTACGACGATCGCGGCAATGAATGTGGGAAAGAAGATCCCGGGATAGTTGCGGATCACTCCCAGGCCCCCGTAGGTGCCGACAGCAGTTAAGACAAGTCCGCCGCCCACGAAGGGGAGAGCGTTGGAGATGACGTTCGGGCCTACCAGCGCGTGGTTTTTGGCCTCGCGCACGGCTTCGCGGAAATTGCTAGTGTTACTCACGAGGATTTACCTAATTTTGGCTGAGAATTGCTATCTATCATTTTGACAGCTTTACACTTTGTTTGCAAAATCTGAAAGAGTTTAAAGATTTGATAAAGAACGGGGGTGAAATCACTCCCAACCAGGGATCGATTGTTTATAATCGACTGCGTACAGGTCTGGGCCGTGTCGCTGTCTCGCACCGTTGCGCCTCGCTGCAAAGCTATAGAGTGTAAAGGGCCGGCGCTATCTGCAGCCAAGGGCTAGCTTAAAGTCGATCGACTCACAGATAGCTGAAGTCAATCAATTTGGGAGGGGGGATTTACGATTGGGATTAAGGAGTATATGCTAGAGGCAGGGGCCACAGTTGATTTTAGGTTTTTGATTTGCGACTTAGTTGAAACTAGGGACCAGAAACTTCAATAATCTAAAATATAAAATATAAATAAAATCTAAAATCTAAAATCGGTTCCGTTAATTGCTAAGGTAGCTCAGACAGTAGCTCAGACAGTAGCTCAGACAGAGGATACCCATAAAATTAATGAATAGATCGAGTTCTATCGACAAACTGCTAAATAGGTAATGTCCAATGCCCACCTTTTTTGATCGCAAATTATTGCCCCCTACAGCCGGGATTTTATTGGCTGCCGCCGCCGTTATTTCCAGCGGTCAAGCTGCCGTTGCAGCTAATGTCCGAGCCGTTTCTACCGCTGCTTCATGGCAGGGTTCAGAAAATTTGCTGCTGGCTCAGACCGGTCAACTCCCCCAAGGTACAACTTCTTCAACCCCCAACCGGGGGACGGCAAACCGCGTACCTCTGCCCGTAAGAATTCCAGAGCCTTCGACGGTGGTAGGGTTGGGTTTAGTTGCGGGTTCGCTGGCGCTGAGTCGCCGGAGAGTGAGAGTTAAAAATTAGACTTTTTTTGGCAAAAAGTCTAATTTTTGGATTTTTAACCGCAGATAAACGGAGATAAATCCGGGTATCAGGATTTTAGCCGATCGCGTCGCGCAGAGCATTTTTAGTCATAGCTGCGATCGACTGTTCGGTAGCTTTGGGCAAGTGATAGTATTTCCCTCCAGAAGTCTTGGCCAATTCCTTCGCAAAGCCAGTCGAAATAAACTTGCTCTCGGTATCAATCACCAGCAACTGCATTCCCAACCCGCGAATTTTGGCAGCAATTTCTAACAATTCCTGCTTAATATCAGGCTTTTCTCCATCTACAATCGGTTCGCCCAAAGAACGAGCCAAAGGAATATTACCGCGTCCGTCAGTAATGGCGACAATCGCAACTTGACCGATATCTCCAGACTGCCGCGCGTTGACTCCCACCCGCACTGCTTGAGTCAAACCGTGGGCCAGGGGGGAACCGCCTCCGCAGGGCAACCGTTCCAAACGCTTGCGGGCCAAGGCTATTGAGCGAGTCGGCGGTAGCAGCACTTCTGCTTGTTCCCCGCGAAAGGGAATGAGAGCAACTTGGTCGCGGCTTTGATAAGCTTCAGTGAGTAGCTGCATGACTGCACCTTTGGCGGACTGCATTCGGTTGAGGGCCATCGAACCCGAAGCATCGACGACAAATACGACTAAAGCTCCAGCTTTTCTGGCCAAGCGCTTCGCCCGAATGTCTCCCTGCTCCACAAATACACGGCGCTGAACCCCCTCTTGCCCCCCCTTGCTAAGGGGGGGTTGGGGGGCGTTAGAATTCCTGTCGCGGCGGGCTTTTTGGTAGGGTGCGGCGGCTCTGAGGGTCGCGTCAACGGCGATGCGGCGGACGGGGCCTTTGGGTAAAACTGGCTTGACGTAACGGCCTCTATCTTCGGAGAAAATGGTGCTTCTACTGCCCGATTTGCCTTGGCGGTTGGCGGCTTGGGCGAAGAAAAGCACGCTGGGGTCGAGAATTACGCCTTCGGGGTCGAAGAGAAATTCTTCGGGAATGGTATCTTTTTCTGGTTCTTCTTCAGGTTCCGGGTTGTCTTCATCCTCTTGGTCTTCTTCGTCTTCTTGCTCGTTTTCTGGTTCGTCTTGTTCTTGTTCTGACTGCTTTTGGGGAGGCGGTGGGGGTGGAGGAGGAGGAGAGTTTTCGTCTGGGGGAGTTTGGATGATGGTGGCGCGGGGTACGATGACTAATTCTACGGCGCGGCGCAGGTCTTCGGCGTTAACTTCTGTGCGTCCTTCGATGGCGGCGGCGGCTTTGGCGACGCGGACAGCGAATATTTCGGCGCGGTGTCCTTGAACGCCACCCCGGATGGCTTCTTCTACTAGGTAGGCAATTTGTTCGCGTTTAATGCTGACATCTTTGAGCCATTCTCTGGCTAGGATGATTTGGGTTTTGAGGTTGTCGGTGTCTTCGCTATATTGATTTAAAAATTCTTGGGGGGAGCTGGAGTAGGATAAAGCTTGTTCTACTGCATAGACTCTTTCTTCTATTTCGAGTGCTGCGTCGGCTGAAAGTACGATCGCGATGCGATCGAGCAAATGTTCTCTCAGCGGCCCTTCTTCGGGGTTGTAGGTGGCGATAAATAGAGGTTTGCAGGGGTGTTGGAAGCTAATGCCTTCGCGCTCTATTTGGTTGCGCCCTTCGGTTAATACTGTTAGTAATTGGTTGGAAATGTTGTCGTCGAGGAGGTTGATTTCGTCTACATATAGTACGCCTCGATTTGCTTGGGCTAGGAGTCCGGGTTGAAATACGGTTTGACCGAATTTTACTGATTGTTCGACATCGACTGAACCTAAGAGTCTGTCTTCCGTGACACCCAAAGGAATTTGAATGAATGGTGTGGGAATTATTTCAGTAGTTAAGGAATTAGTATCGGTGGTGTGGGCATCTTGCCCGCCATTTTCTGGTAACAAGCCTGATGCCTGTTCTGCAAGAATATCATTAGGTTCGGCGTTGCAAAAAGAATCTTTAACAATTTCAATGGGCGGCAGTAATGAGTGCAAGGCGCGGGCCATTACTGATTTTGCTGTCCCGCGGCGGCCTGCGATCGCAACTCCTCCCAATCCGGGATCGACTGCTGCTAACAGCAGGGCTAATTTGATTGCTTCTTGCCCGACTACGGCGGTGAGGGGAAAGGCTGTGGTGGAAGGGCTAAGGTTGGCTGCGGGCATAGGATTTTCGGATGTAAAAATTTGAACTTAATGTTTAGCTTACTTCTTGGAGTATTTTAACTTCTTGCGGCAGAATCACGGTAAAAGTTGAGCCGACTCCTATTTCTGATACTAACTCGATTTTGCCTTGCAGCAGCGTGACGAGCCGCGATACTATTGCTAATCCCAGGCCAGTGCTTTCGGTGGGAAAGAGCTGTTTGGCTGCTTCTCCTGCTTGAAAGAAGGGGTCAAAGATGCGCTTTGTATCTTCCGGGGCGATGCCAATGCCGGTATCTGTAATTGCGATCGCCCACTTTCCGTCTCCAGCAGGGTGGCAACTTAATTCGATGCTACCAGATTCTGTATAGCGAATGGCATTGCTCACCAGGTTGATCAGAATTTGTTGCAGCCGCTGTGCGTCGGCGATTACTTGTGTTGGGGCGCAGTCGCTGGTAACAGCGAGCTTTAATCCTTTAGCATCAGCAATTGGCTGCATCATTTCTACTACGGTGTTAATTACAGATTGTATATTAGTGGGCCGCAGGTTAAGTTTAATTTTTCCGGCCTCGGCGCGAGAAAGTTCTAGTGTGTCATTAATCATGCGAAGCAAGTGTCTGCCGTTACGCAATACTCGCTCGATGTGTTCGATGCCGGGGAGGGTATCTTTGACTTCAGATTGCCATTTTTCTTTTCGCAGAAATAGTTCGGAATAACCAATAATTGAGTTGAGAGGAGTTTTAAGTTCGTGAGCCAAATGGTAGACGTTTTCTTGATGGACGCTGACAAGGCGAGAGAGTTCTTGATTGGTGAGTTGTAACTGAGTTTGGATTTGTTGAAGTTCCTGCAGCCTCTGAGCGACGTAGCTGTTAAAACACTGGGCAATTGCTTCGTCTACTACGGCATCTATCAGCCTGAAAGCTCTGAATACGTCGGCAGTGGTTCCTGCTAGCAATTCTGATTCTAACTGCGAGAATATTACTTGACGCAATAAGTGGTATTCCCGCGCTACTTCTGCTGCATCGTAGCCTTGTTCTGCTCTGAGAAATCCGTGATCTAAACTGGCTTGAATTATTAGTTTTATTTCGCTGTTTTGATATTGGGAAAGCACTGTAGCCATCGCCGCCAGCAGGTGAGGTATGTGATTTTCGATTGCTGAGTGCGGTAAGCCACCAGCGCTTTCAATGTTCCGATCCTGACGAACTGCTTCAATCCAGTTCTTGACGATAATATCGGTTTTTTCGGCGAGCACTTGGCTGTAGTCCATAATGTCTGCGTGGGGGTTGAGTTTGGCAGAGATTGCCCATGCTTCATTGTAGTTGAGCGATCGCCAGATCGCCATATCAAACTTTGGGCGATCGCGACCCTGCCGAAAGAAGTAGTTTTGAGGTGATTTCTTCCCTGTGCCGGAGAGCTCTTGATGACTTGTTCCCAGCTTGTTGCTGCCAAAATCAGCACTTAAATTTATTGACAGAAGAGCCAGAAAGTAGTATAGTCACTCGAACCGACACTTTTTAATTTTTAAGTTCTATTATTTTCAGGGGACTAAATGGAAAACGTGCAAGCTGTAATTGCTGCAACAACATTTATATGTGTAATTTTCTTAATAATTACAGAATGGATACACCTCACAGTTGCGGCATTTCTGGGAGCAGTGATTCTGGTTTTTACCCACGTGATGACGTTAAACAACGCGATCGAATATATCGGTCGGAGTCACGCCACGCTGGGCTTATTTTTCGGAGTCATGGTAATGGTGAGAGCCTTTGAGCCTACCAAAGTATTTGAATACTTGGCAACTCAAATGGTGCTTTTGGCTAAAGGCAAAGGCAAAAATCTCTTGCTGGGTATTGTCGCAATTACTACGCCAATTTGTTCTGTTTTGCCCAATGCCACGACAGTCATGCTGCTAGCACCATTAATTCCGCCAATGGCAGAAGAAGTCGGTGTAGATTTTGTGCCGTTACTGATTTTAATGGTATTTGTAGCTAACAGCTCGGGACTGCTGACAATCGTGGGCGATCCGGCGACATTCATTGTCGGTGATGCTATTAACATGAGCTTTACAGATTACCTGGTAAAGTTAAGTTTGGGCGGGGCGATCGCATTAGCAGTGATAGTAGTTATGTTGCCTTGGCTTTTCCGCGACATTTGGCACAAGAACTTAGACGATTTGGAACATTTGCCGCGCCCAACAATTAATCACCCGCGAGTCTTAGGAGTGGGCGGTGTAATTATAGCTTTCGTGCTGACATTTTTTGTAATAGGAGAGTCTCTGCCCGTGCCTATTTCACCGGCAGCGGTTGCTTTGTTGGGGGCTGCTTTGGCAATGCTTTTAGCTCACCATTCCAAAATTGATTCTGTTAATAATATTTTGCGGGATTTAGATTGGAGTACGCTGCTATTTTTTATGTCTATCTTTGTGCTGATTGGCGGTTTGGAAAAAACCGGAGTTATCGCCAGTATATCTGGAATATTAGCAGTGATTTTAGGTAAGAATATTTTTCTTGGTTCTTTAGTTTTGTTATTTTTTGTGGGTTTGATGTCGAGCGTGGTGCCAAATATTCCCTTGGTAGTGGCGATGGTGCCACTACTAAAACAGTATGTTGTCAATACCGGGCTCGCACCTGCTGAGGTGCTGGCTCCGGATTTTGCAGGGCAGTTTCCACCTGCTGTGCTGCCGCTGTTTTATGCGATGATGTACGGAGCAACTTTAGGCGGAAACGGCACTTTGGTAGGAGCTTCTTCTAATATAGTCGCGGCGGGAATTTCTGAACTGCACGGGCGCCGGATTTCTTTTCAAACTTTTCTGCGTTACGGGCTGCCTGTGATGGCGGTGCAATTAATAAGTGCGGCTGTTTATGTAACTCTTCGGTTTCTGATTTGAAGAAGTCATTAGTCATTAGTTGGCAGTTGGCAGTCAACAGTCAACAGTCAACAGTTAACAGTAATCTAAACTCCATCCAATTCTAAGGGAAAAATTACAGTGAAGGAGGAGCCAACTCCTACTTCAGAAACTAATTCGATTTTACCTTGCAAGAGCTTGACTAATCGAGCGACAATTGCTAGCCCTAAGCCGGTACTGTCAGGAATGCCAGAGCTCAGGGAGTTGTCGGCTCGAAAATAGGGTTGAAAAATCCGATCGCAGTCTTCGGGAGCAATGCCAATTCCTGTATCGGAGACAGTTACTGTCCAATATTTATCTGGCAAAAGTTCGCTTTTTATTGTAACAGTACCGGCTGTGGTGTAGCGAATGGCGTTGCTCACCAAGTTGGTGATAATTTGCTGCAAGCGCAAGCAATCTGTCACCACTTTATCGTCTGAGAGATGGCACTCAACAGCTATCTCTAAACCTTTGGCTTTCGCTAAAGGCTCGATTATTTCGACAACAGTGGCGACTACATCTGGCAGGCTGATTGCAGTTAGCTGTAACTTGATTTGTCCGGCTTCGTACCGCGAAATTTCCAGAGTATCGTTGATCAATCTCAGCAACAGCCGGCCGCTGTTGAGGACTCTATCAATATGCCCTATATTGGGAACAGAACCTTTAATTTCGGAATAGTTTTGTTGCTGGCGCAAAAACAAATCTGAGTAGCCGATAATAGAGGTGAGGGGAGTTTTTAATTCGTGTGCTAAGTGAGATAAGTTCTCTTGATTGGCGCGAACTAAGCGAGTCAGTTCTTGATTTGTAAGTTGCAATTGGTGTTGCAAATCCTTTAGTTCTTGGAATCTTTCCTGGGTAAAGGTTTGGAAACATTTAGCAATTACTTCGTCGAGCGCAGTGTCAATTAAGCGGTAAGCTCTGCTGACTTCTCTGGCAGAGGCTTTGAACAATTCTGGCTCTAAAGCCTCGAAAATTACCCAGCGCAGCAAGCGGTATTCTCGCGCAATTTCTTCGGCGTCGTAGCCTTGTTTTGCCCTGAGAGTTCCGTGTTCTAAACTTTTTTCTACGAGTGTGCGAATGTCGCTCTCTTGGGATTGGGAAAGCATCGTTACGATCGCTTGCAGTACCATGGGAACGCTGTCGCGCACGCCATTGTAGGTGAGTTCCTTAGCGGTTTCGAGTTGGTCGTCGGAGCGTACAGCTTCGATCCAGTTTTGTATAATTATGTCGATTCGATCTTGCAGCGCGAGGCTAAAGTCTCTCATGGCTCAAGTAGAGAAATAAGTGGGCGATCGCATTTTATCTCTCTAAGCTAGTTTAATAATTAACTTTTTGAATTGTTTGTCAACTTTTGGGCTTCGCCGAGCGCCAATGGCTACTCCTAAAGACATATTGACAAAATTAAATGCTCGTCCTAATTTACATTAAATTGGCTTAAAAAGTCAAGCCTAATCCAGCAGTGGGCGATCAAATCAAGCGTGTGGCTGGAGCGGAGGAACCAATTTTCGGGGCGAATCTCTACAGGATTAAAAGCAAAGTTAAAACTTGCCAAATTTGAGTGTTGTTTTTGATTTTGAAATCGAAGGAGAAGGACATCTCTGAGTCCTAGCCCGTCAGCTAACTTCGCAGACATTGAGAAGATACTGAAAAGCCAAATTTCTGAAAAAGATTGTTTGCCTTCGTCAGTGTCTCAGGTTGGTATTGTTCAAGATTTTTGTACCTGCCCTGACTCTGAAGGAGATGGAAATGTTCATACAGCTTAATTTATCTGCGATCGCACTTGCAGGAGTTGCAACGTGGAAGCGGGTAAAACCCGTTGTCATCCGAGATGCAGTTTTGTTGCCGGCGGCTGGTTTTGACTGCACGGGCGCCGGATTTCTTTTCAAACTTTTCTGCGTTACGGGCTGCCTGTGATGGCGCTGCAATTAATAAGTGTGGCTGTTTATGTAACTCTTCGGTTTCTGATTTGAAGAAGTCATTAGTCATTAGTTGGTAGTCAACAGTCAACAGTCAACAGTCAACAGTTAACAGTAATCTAAACTCCATCCAATTCTAAGGGAAAAATTACAGTAAAGGAGGAGCCAACTCCTACTTCAGAAACTAATTCGATTTTACCTTGCAAGAGGTTGACTAATCGCTCGACAATTGCTAGCCCTAAGCCTGTACTGTCCGGCATCCCAGAAGCCACGGAGCTGTTGGCTCGAAAATAGGGTTGAAAAATCTGATCGCAGTCTTCTGAAGCTATGCCAATTCCTGTATCGGTGATGCAGAGACTCCAATGTTTGTCTGACAATAATTCGGTTTTTATGGTAATAGTACCAGCTTGAGTGTAGCGAATGGCGTTGCTTACCAAGTTGGTGATAATTTGCTGCAAGCGCAAGTAATCGGTCATAACTTGATCGAGAACCGGATCGCACTCAAGAGCAATCTCTAAATTTTTTGCTCTGGCCAAAGGCTCGATTATTTCGACAACAGTGCCGATCGCCGATCGCACATTTGTAACACTTAGCTGCAATTTTATGCGTCCCGTGTCGTACCGCGAGATTTCGAGAGTATCGTTAATTAATCTAAGTAATAGTCTGCCGTTGTTGAGGACTTTATCAATATGTGCCAAATTGGGAGCCGAATCTTTAACTCTAGGATTGTTTATTTGGCGCAAAAACAATTCTGAGTAGCCAATAATAGAGGTGAGGGGGGTTTTCAATTCGTGAGCTAAGTGAGATATATTCTCTTGACTGGCGCGAAGTAAGCGAGTCAGCTCTTGATTTGTAAGTTGCAATTGGTTTTGCAACTCCTGTAGTTCTTGCAATCTTGCCTGGGTATAGGTTTTGAAACAGTCAGCAATTCCTTCGTCGAGGGCAGTGTCAATTAAGCGATAAGCTCGGTTCACTTCAGCGGCTGAGCCTTTTAGCAATTCTGGCTCTAAAGCATCGAAAATTACCCTCCGCAGCAAGCGATATTCCCGCGCAATTTCTTCGGCATCGTAGCCTTGTTGTGCCCTGACAGTTCCGTGGTCTAAACTTTCTTGTATGACTGCCCCAAAGTCGCCCTCTTCTGATTGGGACAGCATAGTTACGATCGCTTGCAGTACGATGGGAAGGCTGTCGCGCACGGAATCGTAGGTGAGTTGCTTGGCGGTGCCGATTTTATCGTCGCCCTGAACAGCTTCGATCCAGTTTTCGGTAATTATATCAATTTTATCTTGTAACGCTTGGCTAAAATCTATCATTGCTTTTATATAAATCAAGTAAGCGATCGCATTTTATATCTCTAGATTAGTTTAATACTTCACTTTTTGAATTTTCTTTCAACTTTTGAGCTTTGCCGATCGCCAAGTGCTACTCCTAAAGACATATTGACAAAATGAAATGCTCGTGCTAGCTTAATTTAAATTGGCTTAAAAAGTCAAGCCTAATCCAGCACTGCGCGATCAAACCCAGCGTGTGGCTGGAGCGGAGGAACCAATTTTCGGGGCTAATTTCTACAGAATTAAAAAGCCAAGTTAAAAATTGCCAAATTTGAGTGTAGTTTTTGATTTTGAAATCTTTAGAGAAGGACATCTCTCAGTCCTAGCCCGTCAGCTAACTTCGCAGGCATTGAGAAGAGACTGAAAAGCCAAATTGCTGAAAAAGATAGTTTGGCTTCGTCAGTGTCTCAGGTTGGTATTGTTCAAGATTATTGTACCTGCCCTGACTCTGAAGGAGATTGAAATGTTCATACAGCTTAATTTATCTGCGATCGCACTTGCAGGAGTTGCAACGTGGAAGCGCGTCAAACCCGTTGTCATCCGAGATGCTGTTTTGTTACCTGCTGCGGGTTTTTTGGGAATTCTTGGCTTGTGGTGGATTGTTGCCAGCTTCAAAAGCGATTTGATTCCCACTCCGTATCAGGCGTTTATAGCTAATTTAGATTACATATTGCATCCATTTTACCAGCGCGGCCCTGGAGATTTAGGCATTGGCTGGCTGCTGCTAGCGAGTTTGCGACGGGTGTTGGTGGGATTTTTTCTGGGTGCAGCAGTTGCGATTCCCGTGGGATTTACGATCGGGATGTCGAAACCGGCAATGATGGCCCTCAATCCGCTGATTCAAATCTTCAAACCGGTGTCGCCGCTAGCGTGGCTGCCGATAGCTCTATCCATTTTTAATTTAGCAGAGCCGTCGGCAATTTTTGTCATATTCATCACGTCTTTGTGGCCGACAATTATCAATACAGCGTTGGGAGTTTCTAGCGTTTCCCAGGATTATCTGGATGTGGCGCAAGTGTTGGAAATGCCCCGCTGGAGGCGGATTACCAAAATAATTTGGCCGGCGAGTTTGCCATACATTTTTACAGGTTTGCGGATTAGTTTGGGCATTGCTTGGCTGGTGATTGTGGCGGTGGAAATGCTGACAGGCGGTGTGGGAATTGGCTTTTTTGTGTGGGATGAGTGGAGCCGTTTGAATCTGAGTTCGGTATTTTTAGCGGTGTTGGTAATTGGCATAACTGGATTGTTGCTCGACGCTGCTGTTGACAAAGTTCAGGAATTGGTAACGCATCGATCAATCATTAATCATTAGTCATTAGTCAGTTGGCAGTTGTTTGGAAAGCAGTTGTCTGTTGCCAACAGTCAACAGTTAACAGTCAACAGTCAACAGTCAACAGTCAACATTTAAAAGTCATTAGTCCAATTAAATATGAGTGACAAGTTTTCCAATGAATGGAACCGCCGAGAGTTTTTGCAAGGAATGGTAGCGGCGGCGGCGGGAATGGCTTTATCTGGTTGTGCAATTAGCGCGGATCGATCGGCAAAAGGACTGACAGAAGAAGCCTTAGCCGTAAAGCCGGTTGTCGATTCCCGAACCTTAGAAAAACCAAATTTAACCGTAGGATACGTGCCCGTTAACGATTGTGCACCATTTGCGATCGCCTGGAAAAAAGGCTTTTTCCGCAAATACGGTTTAAACGTCCAACTAAACCGCGAAGCAAGCTGGGCAACCTCCCGCGACGGCGTAATCTTCGGCCGCCTCGACGCCTCCCCAGTAGTATCCGGCGCCGTCACAAACGCCCGAGTTGGCGCCGAAGGAGCGCGCCACGCACCCCTGTGTGCGGCAATGACAATTCACCGCCACGGCAACGCCATGACGATGAACAAAGCTATGTGGGATTCCGGTTTGCGCCCGTGGCACGAATACAACGGCAATTTAGAAGAATTTGGCAAACAATTTCGAGCCTTTTTTGACAGTCAGCCGTCGGAAAACAGGGTTTGGGCAGTGGTTCTGAGTTCTGCGATTTACGAATACTTTGTCCGCTACATATCGGCGGCTGCCGGTGTCGATCCGTTCAAAGAATTTCGGGTAATTATTGTGCCGCCGCCGCAGATGGTAACCAACATCAGGATTGGCGCCATGCAGGCTTACATGGTGGCAGAACCTTGGAATACGCGGGCAATTCAAGGCAATTTGGGAGTGGGTTTTACCTTCGTGCAAGGCAAGGAAGTTTGGCTGGGACATCCCGATCGCCTTTTGGGAGTAATGGAATCATTCATTGAGGAAAATCCCAAAACTTATTACTCGCTGGTTAAGGCAATGGTGGAAGCTTGTCAGTATTGCAGCAACCCGGAAAATCGCAATGAAATATCGGCGCTGCTGACAGAGCGATCGTTTACGGGGGCGAGACCGAAAAAAGGGGCGATCGACAAATTTACGCGACCGGCAATAGTTGGCGACTACAACTATGGAGGGTTTGACGAAAAAGATCGCACCATACAATCGGAAGATGCAACTATTTTCTATGACATTCCTAAGAATTTGCCTCAAATACCCGGAAATCATTCAACATTTATGTGGCAGTCTCAGAGTATTTGGTTGATGACTCAAGCCGCTCGCTGGGGACAGATTAAGGAGGTGCCAAAAAATGCTGAGGAATTAGCTAAAAAAGCTTGGAGAACCGACCTTTACCGCAAGATTGTTGCCGAAATGGGGATCGATTGTCCCCAGGAGGATTACCAAGTGGAACCTGCGGAACTTTTTATTGATAAAAAGGCATTTGATCCTAGCGATCCGGTGGGTTATTTGAATAGTTTTGAAATTCGAGCCAACCGCCCTCAGTCTTTTTTTCAGTCTTAATGTTTGACATCTTGCGCTTTTCCGACCGTCCCCCCAGGGACATAAGTCCCTGGCTAATAGCTAAAGTCGGTTGAAACAGACTAAAATATTTTAGAAATTACGAAACCGGAAGGAAATCAAATTAACACTTTACTACTTTTTAGGAGAATACCGTGACTCAATACTTTTCTACTTCTATCGAAGCCAGCAGCCAAGTCCAGAATCACCCTGAATTTCTGGAAATTAACAACTTGTTCAAGTCGTATAAAACTGCTGACGGTAGCGAATTTAGCGTTTTGGAAAATATCAATTTAAGTATTGGAGAAAACGAATATATTTCGGTAATCGGTCACTCGGGTTGCGGCAAATCAACGCTGCTAAAAATAGTTGCCGGTTTGGAAAAACAGAGCGCGGGAATGGTGACACTGGAAGGAAAAGAAATTCGCAAACCGGGAGCCGATCGCATGATGGTATTTCAGCACTATGGATTGCTGCCTTGGCTGACGGTGCGGGAAAATATTCGGCTGGCAGTTGATGAAGTTTTGCGAAGTCTTAGCCGCCCGGAGAAGATTAGTCTTGTCAACGAACATCTAGCAATGGTAAACTTAACATCGGCAGCCGATAAATATCCAGACGAGATTTCAGGGGGCATGAAACAGCGAGTAGGAATTGCGCGAGCTTTGGCGATTCGACCAAAAATGTTATTAATGGACGAACCGTTTGGAGCACTGGATGCTCTAACTCGCGGCAAGTTGCAGAAACAAGTGCTGGATATTTGGGAAAATCACAGACAAGCTGCAATGATGATTACTCACGATGTGGATGAAGCTATCTATATGTCCGATCGCATTGTGCTGATGACAAACGGCCCGGCGGCGACAATAGGGGAGATTTTGTCAGTGCCGTTTGCGCGCCCGCGCGATCGCCAAGAGTTGCGGGAATCGAAGGAGTATTACGACATCCGCAACTATGCTTTGAATTTTCTCGATCGCTACTTTACTCAAGACGAATAACACCCGACGGATCGACATAACAATTTACTTAAGAGAGGTTAAGCCTGTGAATCTCAAAACAATGTTAGCGCGTTTTGAAAGTGCATTGGGATACCAAAATTTAGCAGAAGAAATGGTGTTGCTGCCGGAGCCAACCTTACCAGTTTCTAAGAAATCCAAATCCCCAAAACAGGCAAAAACTATCAATTTTATTGTCGGTTACAACAGTTCTCCCCAAAGTCAAATAGCTCTGGATATTACCCTTTGGATGGCGCATCAAACTCGTTTAGTAACAACTAAAGAAGTCACGGTTCAAGTCGTCTACGTGATCGACGAATCGCCAAAAACTTACCGCGAAGATACTTGCAAATTGGCTGTAGCAAATGCCTTGGCTGCACAGCAGAAAGTGTCTGATTTAGAGGAAACATTCGCCCTTAGTTGTGCCGCGCCTGCGCTCGCTTTACCAACCGAAATCCCATCGGTATCCCAGGAAAAAACTTGGCTCGATCCGCATTATTTCCAAGCAATTTATGGTCAAAATAATGAGTACGAGGTAGCAGATAAGTTGCTGTGGCAAGCGCGCTGTTTGGCTGAGGAGTGGCGCGGCTTATTCAAAGCTCATTTACGCATCGGGCGGGTTGCTACAGAACTGAGAAAGGTGGTTGAATTAGAATCAGCAAATTTACTGTTCTTGGGCTGTGGTTCTGGCAACCATCGGCTGGTTAGGGAACTAGGCAATAATTTTCCCTGCTGCGTACTCGGGATTCCTTCGGCACTCAGCTATCACATGGATGTTCCGCCTGAAGAAAGTTTGAGCAAGTTACAGTTGGCGACAACTATACCTGCACGTTAAACTTGTTCACTCGTTGGGTCAGAATCTAATTATGTAAGGTGCGCTAGGCGCACCCTACGACTATAATTCGCGCGCCCAACCTTTTTTTGCGTAAGTTCTATATCAATTAAAAATTAAAAATGGTTTCCTCGCTCGAAGTCCTAATTATGAGACAATTAGGACTTTTTTTGATTGTGGAGATTTTAAAAATTATCGTCAAGGAAAATTATCGGCACTTATCTGATCGTAGACAGTTCGTTAACTAATTTTATCCTTCCCCGGCACACAGAGCGCAGCAGCCGATCGATCGAGCGTTTGTCTTCCTCAGTCAAATTTTCGTCAAAAATAGCAGCCATCAAACCATACCTATCGGCTATAGTAATGTAGCCATTTTGATTCACTTCGGCAAACAGCTCGCCCAAAGCAGATGGAATCAGGTGGACAGGAGTTTGCATAGTAATTGACTCTCTACTCGACGATCGCGCGATCGGGCGTTTTTGCGGTAACAAAAGGCGATCGCACTATAAAAATTTAGAGTTCTATTGCCTTTCAAAGTGTGACAATAAACAGCAAAATTTGTGATAGGAAACAGGCAAATTTGTGAAGTAAATCACATTTAAAATTTGCGAATTATGATAAAGCTTGCAGGTGCGTTTTAGGGAAGACCGAGCAACTGCAAACTTCATGTTTTCTCAAGATTGAAAATCACCACTTCCTCCACAGGTTCAGCCAACTCAAACTTAAACACCCGGGAATAGAAATAGAATTCGCCGTCAAGAGTTCTTTTAATATTTTCAGCGCGGCGAAAACCGTGGTGTTCCCCTTCATAAGCAACATAAGCAACCGGCAAACCTTTAGCTTTCAATATCTCTACCATCATTTCCGCTTGATTAGGCGGAACCACTTTATCTTCTAATCCTTGAAAAAAGATAACGGGACAAGATAAACGTTCGGCGGAATGAATCGGCGACCGAGCTACATACAAATCTTTTCTTTCAGGATAAGGGCCGATCAATCCATCCAGATAGCGCGCTTCAAATTTGTGAGTATCCGTGGCCAAAGCTTCCAAATCGCTAACTCCATAATAGCTCGCACCGGCCTTAAACACATCGCGGAAAGTAAGAGCGCACAGAGTAGTGTACCCCCCTGCACTGCCTCCGGCGATCGCCATTCTTTCGCCATCAACTAAACCCTTTTGAGCTAAATATTTAGCACCGTTAGCGCAGTCGTCAACATCGACAATTCCCCAACTATCTTGCAGTCTTTTTCTGTATTCTCGGCCGTAACCAGTGCTGCCAGCGTAATTAACATCGAGTACGGCAAAACCGCGACTCGTCCAATATTGAATTTTCAAATTCATGCTGCTAGAAGTAGCAGCAGTTGGGCCACCGTGACTTTTGACGACAAGCGGCGGTTTTTCACCCGCAGGCGCTGCGAAATCTTGATTTTTCGGAGGATAGAAGAAACCGAAAGCAGTTAAATTATTTTCCGTGGGAAATTCAATCGGTTCCGGTACAGAAAGATAACCAGAATCGATGCTTAGATTGCTCGATTTTCGCAATATCTCTAGTTGGTTTGTTGCTAAATTTAATTGGACAATAGCAGTAGATTCAGTCGGCGAACCTGCCAGAAAAACAACTATTTGTCCCTGCGCTTTGACCGACGAAATATCAGTGTAAGGCGTCTCAAGAGTTGTCAAATGCTTTGTCGTTAAATCCAGACTCGCTAAATACCACAAGCCTTGCTGAGTGTAGGTGCAAATAATTTTGCTTTCCGAGACAACGGCATAAGTAGACATTCCAAAAACCCACTGGGGAAGTCCGAATTCAGCCGCCATTTCGCACAGAGGTTCGACCTCTTGCTGTTCCCTCGGCAAGCGGGGATTGACGGTTCTATAAAAATTCCACCAGTTAGACTTGTCAGAAATAAAATACACAACTCCATCGGGCGACCATTCCGGTTGAAAAATCGACTCCTCAACCCCGCCAGCAACTAAGTATTTTTCACCTAAAGAACCGTCAGCATTAATTTCTGCTACCCACAATTCTGTGCCATCCCACGGCATATTTGGATGGTTCCAACAAATCCAGGAAAGTAGAGAACCGTCTGGACTCAAACGAGGGGAAGCATAAAAGTCATTGCCCTGAGTTAAGATTTGAATATCTTCGCCGTTATCTAAATTAATGCTAACAATAGTATTGACAGGTTCGCCCTCGCCTGCATGGTCTTCGCGCACGCAAATCAGACGATTTCTTTGCTTGTCAATTATAACATCTGCATAACGATAATTAGCAGCAGGTGTCAGAGATTGGGGTTGAGAATCTAATGCTTGAGAATAAATACGTTGGTCGGCAAAATGAGAAAAATAGACAACACCGCCAGCAACTGCAAAGGAAGCGCCGCCGTATTCGTTAACGCGAGTGCGAACATTAAAAGGATGCGGTGTCACGTCGTTGATTGTACCGTCAGGAGTGCGCCGCACGAGGACGCTTCTTCCCGCTTCCGAAGGCCTTCCCTCAACCCAATAAATATCATCGCCGTCAATAGCAATTTGTCCGAGTCCGACAGTTCCAGAAACAATTAAATCGGAAGAAATAGGCGATTTCCAAGAGCCGTAAGGTGATACTGTATTCATATAGTTTAGCCAGTTGTGTTTGACGCACAAATAAATTTATATTTGTACTTTACACTAATTCAGTCACCGGGGAAGCAAAATGTCCAAAAAACTCGTACTCATGGATCACGACGGTGCAGTTGACGACTATCTCTCAGTCGTGTTGCTGATGACAATGGAGGAAGTCGAAACTCTGGGAGTAATTGTAACTCCTGCGGACTGCTACATTCAACCGGCCGTGAGTGCTACGCGCAAAATCCTCGATTTGATGGGGCGTTCAGAAGTTCCGGTTGCGGCGAGTACGGTGCGGGGACTCAACCCATTTCCGGTGTTATTTCGGCGAGATTCCTTTGCAGTCGATCGACTTCCCATTCTAAATGAAAAAGGAACCATTGACACGCCGTTAATATCCGAACCCGGACAAAACTTTATGGTACGAGTTTTGCAAGATGCAGCCGAACCAGTCACATTAATGGTAACAGGGCCGTTAACAACAGTAGCGCAAGCTTTAGATATCGCCCCAGAAATTGAAAGCAAAATTCAAGAAATTGTTTGGATGGGAGGCGCCCTCAATGTTATCGGCAATGTTAGCAAAGATATGGAACCCGGACAAGATATGTCGGCGGAATGGAATGCTTACTGGGACCCGATAGCAATCGATAGAATTTGGCAAACCCAAATTCCCGTTGTCATGTGTCCTTTAGATATCACTAATAATGTACCGCTGACTGTAGAATTTTCCAATCTCTTAGCAAGACAGCGCCAATATCCTATTTCCGACTTAGCAGGACAGTGTTATGCCCTAGCAATATCTCAAGATTACTATTTTTGGGACATTTTGGCAACCGCTTATTTAGCGCATCCCGAATTTTACCAACTGCGAGAATGGGAAACAGAAATTATTACCCAAGGCATCAGCCAAGGACGCACAAAAGTTAAAACGGGAGGGCGAAAAATTCAAGCAATGGATAAAGTAGACACAGCCAAATTTTACAACTACATATTAGAACAGTGGGCGAGGTAAAAAACACAATATCGGCTAGAAGTGAGCAAATTCTCAGTACAAAACCCGCCCTGACGCGAATATTTACGGGCGCTTCTCTTCCCTCTCTTCCTCTGCGCCCTCTGCGCCCTCTGCGGTAAAAAAAAACTCCTCTCAAAAATGCTGCCAATTCTATCAATTATCCCCTTAGCCCAAACCCCTCCCGCACCTCAAGAAATCCTCCAAATCCAAGAAGTGCGACCTCTCCCCGGAGAGTTAGACAACATACCAGTATTTAACAGCAACAGTCCCGAAGTAGTGCTGCAAGAAGGAATTTTACTTTCGACATTTCCCCCGGATGGTAAAAGATTTCCGGCGGCACATTTAAACTTTCCGTTTCAAGGACGTTTCGACATTTTTGCCCACCACATAGCCCGCGCACCTTCGCCGGAAGATTTGCGAAGCTTGTATCAAGGAATAATTGTTTACAATCCGGGCAATAAACCCGTAACATTAGATATATTGCAAGCTGCGAGTTATCTCAGTCAACCCGATGCACCTTTTATTGAATTGCCGCCGCAAGTCGATAATTCAAACAGCAATATTTACGCGGGGCCGGGAAGCCGCGCTGTGAATGATATTTTGAGAGGAAGGAGACAGTCTGACTTTGAGCCTGGGTTAATTATTCCACCGGGAAAAAGCCAACTGTTGATGAATCATCCGATACCGGTGCGGGGATTGGTACCGCCGCTAAACGGTCGATCGACCTTGATGCGGTTGCGGAGCGATGGTATAGTCTATGTTGCCAGTCTGGCGATGTTTGCCCGAGTTGACCCAGAGGGAAACGGACAGGGAAACGAGCGATCGCCCAACTTAGCAGAATGGCAAAACTTATTAGACAATGGTAATATAGCCGGGCCGCGCGATCGATCTCCCACACCGCCAGAAATCACCGAAGGTCAACTCATTTACGGCAGAGTTGCCGGTGTAGCATTAGGTTCAGAATGGCGAGCACTTCTCTCAGACAACCCCGCTACATCAAACCTAGCAATTCCCCAACCCGGAACAGCATTTTCCTACCCATTAAGCACCCTCCCGCGCGGAATGCTGGGCACAAATCAAGTGCAAAGTGCGAGAATGTTAGTCCGCTACCCAGATACAGCATACCGCGCCCACGGCAATTACGGAATTAAATACAGTCTCAGCTTGCCGCTGTACAATTCTACCAGCAAAAATCAAACTGTAACTGTCGCAATTCAAACTCCAATTAAGACAGACAAATTAACTTCAGGAGGACTTAATTTTTTAGAACCTCCGGCACCTCAAACTTTTTTTAGGGGAACGGTCAGAGTGCGGTATACTGATGACAATAAAGTGCCTCAAACTCGCTACGTGCATTTAGTGCAGCGGCGCGGACAGCAGGGGGAACCTTTGGTAAAATTAGAGATGAAATCAGGAGAAAAGCGACTTGTAGAAGTGGATTTTATTTATCCGCCCGATTCGTCGCCGCCACAAGTTTTGACAGTGAAAACAAATTAAATTTTAGAGGCTGCTAGGGGTAGGCAGACGCCTACAAAGACAATGGGTAATTAACCAGATTTTTTTTATTTTTGCGCTGCGCGGAATTGATTTGTCCCTAGTTGCTATCGGCAAAAAAAAGATGAACTTATCAAAAAAATTCTGGATTATTGCTTGTTTTGTGTACGTTTTAATTCTTCTGAGTATCATGCTTTTAGCAGATACGGGGAACTTAGTCAACTTTCCTCTCGCTCATCCGCCTTATGACAAACTCGGCCACTTTATTTTGTACGGAATAGCATCTTTTCTGTGCCATAGAGCAACTGGCAAAAAAAAGATGAATTTGTTTAATTATTCAATTCCTTTCGGACCGGCAATTTTTACCCTGTTCACTGCTGCGGAAGAAATTCTGCAAGCGATTTTACCAAATCGTAGCGCTAGTATTGAAGATTTTTTATTTAGTTTTGGCGGGATTGCAGTTTTTTATTGGATTGGAGAAGTTTGGGATAGAAGAAAAGGGCATTGATGATACAGAAGGAAGTTCGGCAACGGATTCTCTAACGGATGTAACGGATGTCAGGAAGAAGGAAGTTCGGCAACGGATTCGCTTTCTGAGGATGTACGGATGTCAGGAAGAAGGAAGAAGGAAGTTTGTATGGTTCGCCATGCGAACTGATTGACGAGTGTCATCAACTTTTGTCAATGGTGACTCTGCCCGCACTGGTAAAGAGATATTTGCAGCCTAAACTGGAGCAACTGTCAATACGCTGGCTGCTGCGACCGCAGTTAAAATTTGATTTTTTTTTGAACTTGTTTAAGATTAGCAATTAACCGGGATTTCCCCTCTCGACCATGTGTTTGAGAGCGTTTAATCACTTTCTTCCAAAAAGGTTTGTACTCGACCGTTCGGTCGCAAAACAACTCGAATTTTCGGGTTTTTGCCATTAGAAACGGCAGAAACAAACGGCTCGCCGACTAATGGCATATTAATTTGCTCGATATAATCGGCTGCTGCTTTTCCCATCGGCACAATAGTTTGAACTGACCCATTTTCATCGATCAGCACGCTGTATTCCAAAGTTTGTTCCATTCCTTCTGGAGGTTTCCAGCGTTCCTCAAAGTAAGTTCTAGCTTCTGAAACTTGAGGAATTGTATCAAATAAAGTGCGGTTTTTTTGACTCGCCGCGGCCTGGTTGTTGTCCTCGGGCTCGGCTGGGGGTTGAGCGTCCTCAAGGGGCGGGAGTTCGGTACTGGCGGGGGGGACAATCGGCTCGATGGGGCGGGGGGAGGGTTGCGGCGGGGGAACGGGAAATCGGGAAGCAGACAGGGAGGGCGGCAGGGGGGGCGGTACGGCGGGAGCTAGTCTCGGCGGTAGGGGGGGCAGCACGTAGGGTACTGGTGCGGGTGCTTGGCGGGCAGAAATGGGCGGTTCTTCGGGGGCGGGAATAGTGATTGTTTGCCCTTGAGGGAAAGCTGGGGCGCTCTGTGGGGGGCTGGCTGCGCTGCCGTTGGCGGGAAATAGCAGGGGTGGCTGCTGGATGGGGCTGGGTTTGTTGCTGGGGGGATTTGGGGCGAGGGCGATGGGGGGCAAGCTGGGGCTGGGGGAGGCGGCGGTGTTGATGGGCGGGGGCGGCAGGGGCGGTAAACCGGGTGTGGCTGCGGGTGTTGGTGCTGCGGGTGTCGGTACGGCGGGAACTGGACTGGGGGAGACGCCGGCAGCTAGCTGGGGGTTTCCTGGATCGGTGCTCAATTGTGGATTGGCGGGGGCTGAGGCGGTTTGGGGGGAGGTGGCGGTCCGATCGAGCATTTTGATAATTCCTGTCGTCAGACCCGCACTGGCGACCATCATGGCTGCCACCTTAAGCCAGGGTGAAGACAGCGGCCCTCGGGGCTCGCGGTTGAGGTTGGGAAGCGCCATCACTTCGGCGGCGCAGTCATCTAGTGCTGTGGCTAAGTCAAACAGTTGCAGGGTGCTCAATTTTACTACCGGCCCGGATTCTGCGGCGCTCAAAGAGCCTAAAAACAAGTTGTGGGCGAGCAAGCCGCGGGGTTCTAAGCGGGGGGGAACCGGAAGGTAGGAGGTGTTCGGGGCGGAAGTTGCTAGTTCGGAAGTGTGGACGGCTCGATCGAATATAACGGCATTACGGCCGACTTCTGGCGAGTCTGGACCTGCAGCGGTACGATCGGTTTCAGAGTTAAGGTTGCTTTCCCAATCGCGGGATTCGCCGAGCAAGTTTTGGACGTAGTTGCTGACAGCTTCGTGGAGGGTTTCGAGTTGAATTCGATCGCCCCTGAGAGTAACGTGTTCGGTATCTGGCAGCCTGGGGTCGTCTAGTCGCAGCTCGAAACTTAAAGATTTAAACACCGGTTGGCCCGCCCAGCGAGATAGAGGCGAACTTTTGGCTGTAATTTCCAGCGTGCAAGTGGGGGGCGTGTACCGTTTGAGAACCATAGCAGAAAGTCTGTTGACTGTTGACCGTTGACTGTTGACTGTTGACTGTTGACCGTTGACTGTTGACCGTTGACTGTTGTTTAATTTTTAGCGCGGTCTAGAAGAGCCAGCCAGAGGCGGCGGTGGCCGCCGGGACTGCTGTAAAACAGCAAATCGATCAGGAGTTTGAGGGCCAAATCACTCAGTTCTCGGGCCGATAAATTTTCTGCATCTTCCATGCGCGAGCCATAAGTGTTGCTGAACCTGTCAATATAATCTCCCAGCAAAGCGATTGTGTGAGGTTCGCGGTTTTGCTCTGCCATTTGTTCGAGCAAAGCAACAGCGCGGCGGATTAAAGCTTGGTGCTGTTTTGCCAAATGACAGCTTATCAAAACGAGCGATCGAGCTTCTTCCACATCGAGTTTTTTTCGCCCTCCGTGGCCTTTCCGCAGCGGGTTAGATTGGCGCAGCCGCCACAAAGCTACCCGATCGGCTACCATTGGCTCTAAATTCAGTTCGGCTGCTACCTTGAGCATCGCCTCTGAGCCAATTTCTGCCAGTGCTTCTAGGGCTAACAGCACTAAATCCAGTTGGGCTTTAATGTTGTCCAACTGGGTAGGTTCTGGTGCTTTTCGGGTCAATTCTTCCCAGTTGGGAGATTGGCCCGTTTCGTTTGTGGGAGCGGAGGGCTTTACGGTCGAGCGCATGGCTTCAGCACGGGAAATTAAGACAGGTTGAGGCAGGATATCAAACAGTATGCAGTGATGACAGCTTTGCGGCCTGTGGGCAACAGCACATCTGTTAATTTGTCTCCATAGCTCGTTGCTTTGATTCCGGCAATCCTAACTGCTGGACGGAGTTGCGGGCTAAAAGTTGCGGCTTCAAGTTCGATCGATCACAATCCGCAAAACCCATAGATTTTTACTTCTAACCATCCTACCCCGCAGAGTGACCGAAATCAAATCAGTGCTTTGAAACTATCGGGACTTATATCAATGCAAATATCCTAGCGCTCTCGAATGCTACTTATAGTCTGTCGCTACTTATAGTCTGTCAGATTATAGTTGTCATTGCTTCATCTGGCGCCATCTATGGATATTACGGAGCAATTTGGTAAAAAAGTTAGACATTTCAGAAAGCTCAGAAATCTTTCCCAAGATCAGCTTGCAGAACTATCGGAATTACATCGCACCTATATTGGTTCAGTTGAACGAGGTGAAAGGAATATAACGCTACTTAATGCCAGCAAAATAGCCAAGGCATTATCCGTTAGTCTAGCTGAACTGGTAACTGCTGATGACTGAAAGAAGACTAGAGCAAATTTTAGCAAGATACCAAAACTCATTTACCGAAAAAATTTATGCAGAAGAGAATGAAGAACACGATATTTTAATGGATGTGTTTGGTATTTCTCCAATAATAAAAAAAGAAAATAGGCAATATTGGGGACGTGAGTTAGGTATGTGTTGGCAATTGTTAGTTACTGAAACGTGTAAAACATATTGCAGTAGCTTTCAGCCAGCATTTAAAGTTGGAAGCGATGAGCCGTGCGATCTAATTGTTGATGGGTACGCAATAGATACAAAATATCGTATTGGCTCAGGAGACTCTGGAACGCTGAAAAAGTTCAAATCTTATGGCCAACTACTTCGTACTTATAATTACGAACCCGTATTTTTAATTCTCAGACAATATAATTTGTCCGCAGCTATTACAGCGTGCCAAGTAGGGACTTGGAAAGTTTACACTGGGGAGGATTCGTTTGAGTTCATAAAAACAATAAGCGGGTTTGATTTAAAGTCATTTCTTATTGAAAAAGTGGGAGAATTCCCTGTATACCGCTGAAACTATCAAGGCGCTTGTTGATAATCTCTATGTAGTCAGGTACAATTTCAATGCCCACATACCTAATGCCAAATTCTTGCGCCGCCAGCAATGTGGTTCCTGAT
Organism: Microcoleus sp. B3-A4; assembly: GCF_036705385.1. Taxonomy (NCBI): domain Bacteria; kingdom Bacillati; phylum Cyanobacteriota; class Cyanophyceae; order Oscillatoriales; family Microcoleaceae; genus Microcoleus; species Microcoleus sp. B3-A4. The sequence continues at coordinate 50,027 of NZ_JAUBUI010000012.1, forward strand.
CCTGCGAAAGGATCGATTAGAATAGAATTTTCCAAACGCGGTACAAATATTTCGACCAGCTTTCTCATTAGAGCGATTGGTTTAACTGTGCAATGGACGTTAAACTCCTCGGTTTTCTCACGCTGTATACCTTCTAAAATATTTGACTGAAAACCACCGAACTGATCTTTAGTATAAAATAGACCAGTACCATACTCCTGTAGAGTTTCCAAGTAATTATTGACCAGTGGTTTTTGAAGTACGCAGATTGCTTCCCATTCGTTCCTCAGACAACTGTGCCAACCATCCCATTGTTCAGAATTTTCATATCCTTTCTTCTCTAACTGTTGTTTGATATTGACACCTTTAGGAATACCACTCGATCTTTTATAAACAAGAATATCTCTCGCATAAAAACCAGCACTTTCAAGTGCTACTTGTACGTGAGCAACCGTTCGTGTGCTGTTGAAAACTAAAACTGTCGCACCCGGTTTGCAGATCCGAAAAAGCTGCTCACCCCACTCAAAGCACCACTTTTCATAATCCAGAGTGTTGTTGCGATTCCTTTGATACCATTTTTGGTTTCTGACTCCGCCTGCTAAACCACTGCCATAGGGAATGTTTTTAACAAGGGTTTTATTTCCCTTGCCATTGACTCTTTCAATACGCCTTTGAATTTCTGAGTCATCCCATTTATGACCAATAAATTCATAATTATAAGGTGGGTCAGTGATACACGCAGAAATATAATTATCTGGCAATGTCTTCATCACTTCACGACAGTCGCCAACCAAAACTTCATTTGAGGGAGTTTTTTTCATTAGTCAGGCAGTTACTAAAGTGGGAAAGCAACTCTTAATTATTCCACATTTGCAGTATAGTATCCATTCCGGTTGCATCAGTATGATATGTTCCTTGCGACTTGTTTTGCGGCAGACAACTATATAATTACGAGTCAACCGGAAATGCGTAAATCCTGACTATTTCAAATAAACCACCGTCACACCTGCGCCTCCTTCTTTTTGACTGGCGAGCTCAAAGCGGGAAACCTGCGGGTGATTCGCGAGGAACTCGTGAACCCCGCGCCGCAACTGTCCCGTACCTTTGCCGTGAATTATCCACAGCACTCCGTATTCCACGGCTTTGGAAAGAGCTCTGTCTATTTCGATTTCTGCGTCTGAGACTCTCGCACCCCGTAGGTCGATCGAATTATTAGCAGTGCGGATGGCGATTTCGGGATTGGGTTTTGCAGGTTCCGCCGCTGCTTGCTTAGCTTTAGCCGTAGCGAGTGCTTGTGCTTGGGCGGCCGCCTTGGCTAATTGAGCTTTAGTTTCCGGTTTTTGACCGTCGAGGGATTCAATTTCTCCTAGTTTGACAGTCATTTTCATAATCCCAAACCGCACGCTCAACTCTTCGTTAGCGTCGGGGCCGCTGAGGACTTCGGCGGTTTGGCCCAAGCTGGGAATGCGGATGCGATCGCCCACTTTCGGCATAAAACTCGGTTTGGGTTTAGCCGGTTGTTGCCGAGAGGGCAGATGTTTTTCAGAAATTTGATTTAAAGTATCTGTCGCTTGTTGAGCATTTTGAGCCGTCTGGTTGCCCGACTGCAAGCGACGAATGATTTGAGCAATTTCTGATTTTGCCGACCCTATCGCCTCATTTACTGCCACTTCCTGAGCTATTTTTAGTTCTCGCTCCCGCTCTTGCAAAGCGGCTGCTTTTTGAGAAACTTCTCTGTGCAGTTTTTCGGTTTGGTGTAGCAGTTGAGTTGCTTCTCTGGCCTTGGTTTCCTGTTTCCGGCGCTGTGCTTCGAGTCCAGCAATCACTTGATTAACATCTTGAGAGGCTCCCCCGACATAGGTTTGAGCTTCTTCGACTATGGATGCTAGCAAACCGAGTCTTTTGGCAATGGTGAGGGCGTTGGAACGTCCGGGAATTCCCCACAGCAAGCGATAGGTTGGCTGCATGGAATTGTCGTCAAATTCTACTGAGGCATTTTCAAAGCGGGAGTCTTGATATTTGAGGGCTTTGAGTTCGCCAAAGTGGGTAGTTGCAACTGTTAATAGGGAATGTTGGGCGAGGTATTGCAACAGGGCGATCGCCAATGCACTGCCTTCTGAGGGGTCTGTCCCCGCTCCTACTTCGTCTAACAAAACTAAAGATTTGGGAATTGGTAATTGGGAATTGGTAATTGGGATTTGGGGTTTGGGAATTTGTAATTTAGGTTTGAGGATTGGGAGAGCAGAAACAGTGTTCTGTGTATCTGTGACTTCTTCGTCTTGCTGTTGGGAATTAGTAATTGTCAGGTTTGATTTTTCTTCCCCTTCAGCCTGAGATTTATTTTGTAAAACTTCTAAAATGCGGCTGATGCGGCGGATATGGCCGGAGAAAGTAGACAAACTTTGCTGCAAAGATTGTTCGTCACCAATATCGGCCAAAATATTGTCGAACCAAGGCAATTCTACGGGTTCGCGGGCGGCAACAAACATTCCTGCTTTCGCCATTAAAGCTGCCAAGCCCAAGGTCTTGAGGGTAACAGTTTTGCCGCCAGTGTTGGGGCCAGTGATGGCGACGACGCGGATGTGCGGCCCGATCGTTAAATCGACCGGCACGACTGGAAAGCCTTGCTCGTGCTGTTGCTGCCAAACTAATAAAGGATGGCGCAACTGGCGCAGGGTAATTTGCGATCGCAGGTTGCGAATTAATAATTGACTGTTTTCTGAGTTTTCTTCATCTTCTTTTTCTTCTTTTTCCTCATCTTCTTTTTCGGGATTTTTTGGTGCTAATTCTGGCTCTCCCAATTCGATAAATTTCGGCGGATTTGCTTGCAACCAAAAACTATAACGCGCTTTAGCGGCCGCTAAATCTAAAGTTGTAACTACAACCACCAATCTGTCTAAATCGGGTTTTACTGCTGCGACTTGCTCGGTGAGGGCGCGGCGGACTGCTTCTTCTTCAGCTTGTTCTTGCCTGAGCAGCTGCCGCATTTGGTTGTTAAGATTGACTGTGCTGTGGGGTTCTACGTACAGTGTCGCGCCGCTGGCCGAGGAGTCGTGAACGATGCCCGGTATGGCATCTTTTTGGGGAGCTTTGACGGGAATGACAAAGCGTCCGCTTCTTTGGGTAATTAGCTGTTCTTGTACGGCGTTGGATTGGCGCTGCAAAATCCCCTGCAATATTTGATAAATGCGATCGCGCAACTGTCGCATTTGAACTCTAATTCCTGCTAATTTAGGAGTTGCTCTGTCTGCTACTTGAGCGCGATCGTCTATACAGCGATGGATTTCTTGCTCTAGTTCCGGATAAGTCCGCAATTGGGCTGCCAGTTCTTTGAGCGTCGGCACATCTGCCTGAGAGTCAATTATCCGGCGCAATTGCCTTGCTCCGGCGAGGGTAGTAGCAATTGCCAGCAATTCTTCGCCGCTGAGCAAACCTTGGAGTTCGGCTCGCTGCAGGGAAGTGCCGATGTCTTGGATTCCTTCAAAACTCAAAGCACCGCCAGCGCGGCTCTCTAACTGATAAGTTTCCTGAGTTTGGGCGAGGAGTTCGGCTGTTTGAGCTTGAGTTGCCGGGATTTCGAGGTCGAGAGCGGCGGCGACGCCGAGTTTGGTGGCCGCGAAGGTAGCCAAGTGCTGACACAGGCGCGGCCATTCTAATAGTTCGAGTGTTTCGGCTTGAATCAAAGTTGAGGTGGTGTTGGTAATTGGCATTCTCAGGCGCTGACCGAGAAGGTGAATTTGACGATACTATTAATTGATTTTAAAGTTTTTTATTGTTTCCTGGCGCAACTTGAGAAAGTATCTGCGATCGCCCTCAGCAGTCTTTCGGCAGAAAGCTCTGATGTACCATTAATTACGAAGGAGAAAATTTGCATTTTTGCATTGCCCGTCTAAAATTATACCTTCTCGTGATACCAGTCCTCAAAAAATATGCAACTGTAGGCAAGCTCCCAACTATTATTATACAGTAAGTCATTCCCAATTTTTTAGTCTAAAATATAAAATCTAAAATGGTATGAGCTATTTTTGGTTTTGAGGGATAGGGCATCGGCTGTTTTTAGATGGAATTGAACTATTTTGGAATTTTAAATCTGTCAGCGCAATTCTGGCGGTTGTATCCTAAAAAGTAATTTGTGGAGATTATAGAAGTATGGCAAAGATTCTGGCGATCGTCGCGGATACTGGGACTTTTCAAGTGGTGCAAGAGTTACTCGACCAAGAGGGACATCAGGTGAGAGTCGTTTCCGACGACAAAGAGGGTTTAGACTTGGCGAGGGAAGTGTCCCCCGATGCGATAATTTGCGACGGGACTTCGCCTCAAATCAACTTTTTGGAGGTGTGCCGGCTGCTGAAGGCCGATCGAGAATTGGCGCCAGCCTATTTTATTCTGCTGACAACACCCGAGCAATTTGATGAAGTTCAAGAATTGGATGCGCCCTTTGACGATTTTCTGTTTAAACCCATAGTTAAGCAGCAATTATTGGCCCGGGTGCGCGCGTCTAAGCAATCGCGCGAGTTGAGGGCGCGGTTGGCTCTCACCCAGCAAGAATTGGAACTGTCGCGCGATCGAATGCTGCAAACTGAAAAAATGTCTAGTTTGGGGGAATTGGTATCAGGTATCGCCCATGAAATTAACAACCCAATTACTTTTATTTACAGCAATCTAACTCACGTCCAAAGCTACGCTACTGATTTAATTGAACTGCTGCAATTGTATCAAAAAGAGCTAGTCGAACCCGGATCTGAAATTCAGCAAAAACAACAAGATATGGATGTGGAATTCGTACTCGACGATTTATTAAAAATTGTGAGTTCCATGCGTACCGGGAGCGATCGCATCCGCCAAATAATCTTGTCGCTACAGGATTTTTCCCGCAGCGATCGATCGGGCTGGCAGTTATTCGATGTTTCCGACGGTTTAGAAAATACTCTGTTGTTGTTGCAGCACCGCTTGCCAGCTCGCGAGGGAAGGCGAGACATCAAGGTGATGAAACAATTCGGCAATTTACCACAGATTGAGTGTTACGCAGGTCTGCTCAATCAAGCTTTTCTGAATATCATCAATCACGCGATCGATATTTTGGAAGAGTCTGCTCAAGAGTTGGCAGAGTTGGAATCAATCAAATTTAAGCCTGTGATTTTGATTAGCACTCAGGTGGTCGATGCTGAGCGAATTTCTATTGAGATTGCGGATAACGACATGGCAATTAGCAAAGATATCACAGCGCAACTTTCTGAGCCATTTTTGGTTGCCCAACCTGCGGAACCACCCATTTACTCGGGACTTGCTCTCAGCTATCAGATAATTGTAGAGCAGCACAAAGGAGAGTTAAGGTGTTTTTCGGAACCCGGTAAAGGTACTAAAATTTACATAGAAATTCCCCTGCGTCACAGCTAATTAATGTTATTCACCGTTGTTGGGTGCTGGTTTTTGAGATTGTTTGTTTTAGCCTGAGATGATGGTGAATCCGCCCCTACAATGACTGCATTTTTTTAAAATGTAAAATTTTGTAGAGGGAATGGCAGAAGTTCTCGAAAAGAGACTTGAGTTGATATTCAAGAGATTTGAAGGAGAGAGGAAGAGAATAGAAATATCAATAATTCCATGGAGAGGGGCAACCGCGGGAGATTGCCCCTACAAAACACGGTTATGTAGATGTTGCGTGTCTAGGAGTGGAATAACTAAAGGGAGAGTTGCGCGCCTTGAGTATCGAGGCCGATCGCCCTTACATCTGCCTTTACCCCAAATTCCATCCAAGCAGCCACCATTTCCCTCACAACCGCATCAGCATTAGTAGCATCCGTTAAAGCCAAAAGCGTCGGCCCGGCACCGCTAATTACCATTCCACAAGCCCCTGCATTTAGGGCGGCTTGTTGCACCGCTTCATATCCCTTAATCAGAGATTGCCGGTAAGGTTGGTGAATTTTGTCTTGGAGGGCGCAGCGCAGCCAGTTTTGATTGCCCGTTTCCAAAGCCCGTACTAGCAAACCGAGGTGTGCGGCATTAAAAATCGCGTCAGCCTTACTGTAATCTGCTGGCAAAACTTTGCGGGCTTCGGCTGTAGACAGTTCAAAATCGGGAATGGCTACCACGGCCACAATATTTGGATTCCAGGGAATATCGCAAATCTCCCAAGCACCCCCCTCCTGCCCCCCCTTGCTAAGGGGTGGTTGGGGGGGTGGATTGCTAGCAGCGAGGCGACACCCTCCGAGTAAAGCGGGAACAACGTTGTCGGGATGGCCTTCAAGTTCGATCGCCAATTGCATCACTTCCACTTGAATCAAAGGCTTTCCGGCTAATTCATTTGCACCGACTAACCCACCGACAATAGCTGTGGCGGAACTCCCCAAACCTCTAGCCAGCGGAACTTGCATATCTATATGTATCGCTACAGGGGGCGGCGATTGGTTGAGGCGATCGTATAACTTGACAAAGGCTAGATAAGCGAGATTGCTGTCATCTGTCTTGACTTTGGCGGCTTCTTTGCCTGTAACAGTAATTTTTAGTTTCTCTGTTGCTGAGGGTTCGAGTCGGGAGAATTGAAAGCGGTTGTAGAGGCTTAAAGCGGCGCCGATGCAGTCAAAGCCGGGGCCTAGGTTGGCGGTTGTGGCGGGTACGGTGACGGTGACGGTGGAAGTTTCGGGCATTTTTTGAATGGTGGATTTGGAATGTTTAACCGCCGATGAATGCGGATGAACGCAGATCGAAGGATATTATACTATGTTTTCAAAAGCACTCTATTCTTGCAGCATTTGAAGATGCTTGAGCGCATCTTGATAATCGTTGGTATTGCCGTCTTTTTGATAAACTTCCGCTGCTTTTTGATAATCGGCGATCGCCCCCGGTTTATCTTCTAAGAACTCGCGGACTCTGGCGCGGTTGTAGTAGGCGTCGCCGTAGTTCGGGTTAATTTCAATTGCGCGATCGAAATCTGCTTTAGCTGCTGGATAATCTTTGAGATTGCGGCCGTGGATGATGCCGCGTTTGTTGTAGGCTTTGGCGTAGTTGGGGTTGAGGCGGATGGCTTCGGTGTAATCGGCGATCGCACCTTGAATATCTCCCGCCTCTGATTTGGCTAAAGCCCTATTGAATAAATCTTCAGCAGGATTTTGAACAATCGTTTCTTGAGCTATTAATATTGCTGAGGATTTAGCATAGACAGCAGGGAATATATTACCAAAAATAGTAAAGATTACTAGAGGAGCAATTAAATTGTAAAATGATGATTTCATAATTTAGGCAAAAATATGAGCTACTGAACAACTAAAACCTGGCAACAAAGGGGAAGTTAGTTCATCATTGCTCAACAGCGTAGCAATGAGCCTTAAACTTGCTTGTTCCCTGCGATAAACTTCTATTTGCTGCAATTGCCAATTCACCACCCAGTATTCCTGCACTCCTCGCACCGAATAAAGTCTGAGTTTCAAATCTCGATCGCGTCTATGATTGTCTGCACCCGGGGACAATACTTCAACAATTAACTCGGGTGCGGCGGTTAAATGGCCTGCTTCGTCTAGCAAGATAGCCAAGCGTTCGTTGCTAGCCCAAACTACATCAGGTATGACATTATCAGCATCACTGAAAATAAGGCCTGGATTGATGGCGGCTCGTCCCAAACCAGTAGACATCGACCAAGTATCAAGGGAAGAAAAAAATCTGCCACAAGTCTGTTGATGCCCCCAATGCGGTGCTCTAGTCATAAATAGCTCCCCATCAATAATTTCGTAACGATCGCCGTTATCGGGCAATAGTTCTAAATCGGCGGTAGTCCAGCGTACTTTATCAGATATTGTCTGGTTCATACAAGCACTCTTGATAGGTGATACAAACATTCTAAACGATCGAGCTTCTACACAATCGACGGCTTGAAACAATCGGGCTACACTGACTCTCGCTTTTTGCAGGCGAGACTCATAATATTGAAACCCGCCTGGGTGCGGGTTTCGTTTTTGTAGAGGCGATTTCGCATCGCCAAATTGTTCGATCGCCAAATTTAAAATTATTTAAAATTTCAAATCGCGCGATTACTTCAAAATAGTTTTAGAAGCAATGCGAGTTTTCTTGCGATCGGCTTCACTCAATTGTTCACCAGACTGCAAACGAGTAGCAGAAGTTTGCAGCACAGTTGCGGCACTTTTATCGCCCATTTGCAGAGCAGTTTTAGCAGCCGTTTGCAGCATCGTTGCCGCGCCGGCGCGATCGCCCTGTTGCAATCGGGTTTCTGCGAGTTGAGTTTGGCGGTATTTAGCCAAAGCTAAAATGTGCTGCTGCACAGTCGGGTTAAGTGCGGGCTGATAAACTTTCAAGACATTAGCGGAAACTGCAACGGGATCGGAAAGCAAACTTTGACCGACAGTCGGATCGTCGTAGCGAATTTGCAATTGCCCGATCGCCTGTGTACCTTCGGGCAACTGTCCAATATAAATATTAGCCAAAACTACTCGCTCTATATCCTTCATTAAATCTCCCAGGCGCACCATAAAACGATCGCCCTCTTGCTGTACCGGTAATTCGATCGTATCCGGGGCAACTTGGGCGATCGGTTTGAGTTCGGCTAACCGTACTTTTGGCATCAGTGAAAATAGCAAATAAGCATTAGTCAAACCTACACCTTGGATGCGAGTAAATAGTTTGCCAAACTCGTCAACCGCATCTTCGGGACGCTGAATGTGTGCCAGAGCACCACCGCCTGCATCAGCAATCTTTTCCAAAATATCCTGATTCCAGTTATCGCCAAATCCCAGAGAATTTAAAGTCATGTTGTAGTCAGCAGCCAATTTAGCCAACTTCAAACAGCGGCTGTCGTCGCCGTGTTCATTTTCGCCGTCAGTCAGCAGAAACGCCTGAGATATAGCTTCTTTTTTGCCTTTGCCCAACTCTTCAATACCTAACTTAATGCCCTCATCAATTGCTGTGCCACCGGCCGAGCGCAATTGCTCAATTTGCCGTTTAATGCTGCTGGGATCTCCCACAATTTGATTGGGCACGAGGACTTTGGCTTTATGGTCGAAAGCCACCGCGCAAAAGCGATCCCCGGGCTTCAACCTGTCGAGCAAACGTCCGGCGGCTTGTTTGACGGTTTCCAAGGGGCGTCCGCCCATCGAGCCGCTGTGGTCGAGAATCAGGCACAGGTTTAAGGGTACGCTGGAGTCGATCTCCCTTGCCATCGCAGACACTGAAATCGCTAGCTGGCGCTGCGTCGAGGGCGCAGCAGCGTCAAGGTTAGGGTCGTTTAAAACCGGGAGCAAACTAACTTTCATGCGGGATACCTAAAGATTGCGTTAGTATTTCTTTAAGAATAGCTCCATCAGTTCAGGCAACATTTCGGTTATATGAACACACCAATTAAAGCTGTGCAATCGCCATACTACGGGGAAGGGAACTCTCGGACGCCACCTCCCGATTTGCCATCCCTGTTGCTGAAGGAGCGGATCGTTTATCTGGGGATGCCTCTGGTGCCTGCGGTAACAGAACTGATTATCGCTGAACTGTTGTTCTTGCAGTACGAAGACCCGGATAAGCCGATCAAAATCTACATCAACTCGACCGGCACTTCTGGTTACAGTGGCGAACCCGTCGGCTTTGAAACAGAAGCCTTCGCTATCTGCGATACGATCAGGTACATTAAGCCCCCTGTACACACTATTTGCCTCGGTTCGGCAATGGGGATGTCTGCGATGCTTTTAGCGGCTGGTACAAAAGGCTTTCGGGCGAGTTTGCCCCACGCTTCGATTGTGTTGCACCAACCCAAGGCTTACACGCGGGGTCAAGCAAGCGACATTCAAATTCGGGCTAAGGAAGTGCTGGCAAACAAAGCAACGATGCTTGAGATTTTTGCAAGCTGTACTGGCCAACCGATCGAAAAGATTACTAAAGATATGGATCGGTTGCTGTACATGACGCCCCATGAAGCTAAAGAATACGGTTTGATCGATCGCGTTCTTGAAAGTTCGGAAGAATTGCCGAAACCGCTGCCGGCAGGAGTCATCTAACTGGGAATGGGAATGGGGAATGGGGAATGGGGAATGGGTAAGAATTAAGGGTTAATGGCTAGTAGTTTCTACCCTGATTAGTTATTCAATAGTCTTTTTATGACTAACAATGCCCGATGCCCAATGCCCGATGCCCAATGCCCAATGCCCGATGCCCGATGCCCAATTGCCCGATCACCAATTACCAACTAAACGGAGTTCCGAATTATGCCTATCGGTGTGCCAAAAGTTCCCTACAAAATGCCGGGGGGTTATGATACTCAGTGGATTAATATCTACGATCGCCTCTACCGCGAACGGATTATTTTCTTGGGCAGGGACGTTGACGATGAAATTGCCAATCAAATCATCGCTGTGATGCTCTATCTCGATTCGGAAGATTCGGGTAAGGATATTATTTTGTACATCAATTCCCCAGGCGGAATGGTGTCAGCCGGCATGGCTATTTTTGATACCATGCAGCACATTAAATCGGACGTGGTGACGATTTGTGTGGGCTTGGCTGCTTCGATGGGTTCTTTCCTGTTAGCTGCCGGTGCGAAAGGAAAACGGTTAGCTTTGCCTCACTCGCGAATCATGATTCACCAGCCTTCTGGGGGCACGCGGGGACAAGCAACGGATATTCAGATTGAGGCGAAAGAGATTCTGCGGCTGCGCCACGAACTCAATAATATCTATGCTAAGAATACTGGCAAGCCGATCGAGAAAATCGAGAAGGACATGGATCGCGACTATTTCATGTCCGCTGAGGAAGCCAAGGAATACGGCTTGATTGACAGAGTGATCGAAGAGCGTCCGTAAGTTATTTTGGCGCGACCGTAGTGCGGGCAACCCTCGCATTACAACCTAGTTCGCAGTAAATTTTGGCAGAATCTTTACATTTAAGGATTCTGCCATATTTAATGGAATTATTAACGCTCATTCATGCTAAATGGATATTGCAGATTATTACCGACAGTTAGGATTGAGGTCTGGTGCGAGTTTATCGCAAGTTAAAGCCTCTTATCGGCAGTTAGCCAGACAGTATCACCCCGATGTGAATCCGGGAAACGAACAGGCTAAGAATAAGTTTATTGCTATTACTGAGGCTTATAAGTTCCTGGTGAAGGTTGCCCCCCACCATGTTGCGGAGTCGAAAGTTGCCAATTCAACTGTGCCGCCTACTTGGACACCGCCGGATCGGGGGGTGAAAGCTCAACCGCAGGCAGTTAAAGTGACTCGAAAAGAGCCTGCTGTTCCATCTAATGCGGATCTGTCGGCGGTGGAAGAAAAGTTAAAGCAAGATGCTTATGTTGAATTGCAGCAGTTGCTGAAATATCAGAGGTTCCCGCGGGCGATCGCCTTGATTGAGGGTTTGGCCCAGCGGGTTCCCGAAGATTTGGAGGTGCGTCAGTGGCAAGCGATCGCCTATCAGCGCTGGGGACGGCATTTGATCGGAGAAAAGCAGGTTGATAAGGCGAGAATTTATTTGAAAAAGGCTGTGAAAACTGACCCTCACAATCGGGCTTTGTGGGCAGAAGTTGAGCGGGATTTTCGCCGGCTGGAAGAGATTTATTGAAGCGATGTTGTGTCCCCCTTTTGCAGGGGGTCTGCGTCGTGAATTTTTAATTTTTCTAAAATAACTTGGGTATTTTCAGGTCGGTTTTCTGGTAGCGGTTCGATCAATTCGTCGATCGAGTCTAGGAGTAACGGGTCAATATCTACAGCCTGGTTCCTCCAATTAATTTTACCAGTTTTTTCATTAACGGGAAAGTGACTTGGCTGTATGCCTGTTAATAAATGTACAAAAGTACGCCCTAGGGCAAAAAAGTCCGATCGCACGTCTGCTTTACCTAGAATTTGTTCCGGTGCGGCGTATCCAGCAGAACCTATGGGTGCGGTATCTATATCTGCTTCTGTGGCGGCGCCGAAGTCAATTAATCTCAATTTCCCATTGGCTTCAACCATGAGGTTGGATGGCTTAATATCCCGATGTACTACACGATATTTGTGGATTTCCTGCAAAATATGAAGCATTTGTTGCAGCCAATCTAGAGCGATCTGTTGAGAAATGTACTGTTTTTTAGTTAATAATTCTGCCAAGTTTTCTCCGGTAATTTTTTCCATCACCAAACAAGACAATTTCTGGAAGTTATGAGGGAGTTTAATTGGGAAATAACCGTCAGGTTCGACTTGGGGAACTAGGCTATTTCCTGCCAGCCAAATCAAAACTCGCGCTTCTTGTTTGAACACGCGAATTAAATCGGGATTGTGTGTGTGTTTCAAGACTTTTAAAATTTTGACAGTTCCCCATTCGTTTTCCCCGGTTCCCAAATCTTCGACTTCAAAGATGTCTGTGGGGCGTGCGGGATTGGGCGATCGCACTGATTTAAGGATACGATAGCGATCGCCAATTAACAAATCTGTGCCGCAAGCCTGACAATTTTGAGCAGCAGCAGGATTTTCGCGTTGTTCGCAGTGAGGATTGATGCAATAAATCATCTGTCTTGATACGTCCAGGACTGACGGATTTAACGAATTGAATCAATTATTAGCATAAAACCCAGCAGTTCTGACCTTACTACTGGGTTTATATTTACCGCCCATTTGGGCACGCTATCACATTTAAGTCAAGGATTTAAGATTAATAGCATCGCGCTCTACCGATTGAGCTACCCCCCTGCGTTTGGTAGAGGGGGCTGGATATGAGCCAGCAACCTCGATGATGTGATTTTCCTGACATTCGTTTTAGCGATCGGCGGTGAATGCTGAGTTTAGAGTAATAGCTTGCTGTTGAATTTGTACGCAATGCTGCCTCTGCCAATTGGGCTACCCCCCTATTTTGGGCCCTATTTTGGGTAGGAGGGACAGGAGTCGAACCTGCACTATCACATTTGTACGGTTTAAGTTGAAGTTTGAGTTTTAACTTGTACTCTGTTTATATCTTAAACCATAACTATCAAAAAAGCAAGCAATCAGCGAAAAATAAACTGAAAAATTCGCTCTCCCACTCTCTGTTCCTCAACTTCAGAATTGTTAGCTTCTTCGCGGGCGAACATAACAGCTTGCTGCAAGATTTCTACCCTTTGCAGCAACTCATTGATCCGCCGAGCTGGCAAAGCTCCAGAAAACTTGACAGTCCGCCAATAGCCGATCGTAATATCTTCGTAATAAACATCGACTTGAGCCGGATGGTGTTCGGTAGCTTCAGCTTTAACGTGATTGCGCGGAGTTTTAAAAGTCTTGAGAGTTTGCACCGGTTCTGTGGCCCAGCAGTCTGCCGAAGCATCGAAGTTCCAAGTCTCGGAAGCATCTAACACTGGAAGTTTTTTGATAAATGCTTGCAAATCTGCTAACTGCTTTTCAATGAATAACAAATAGCTGACGGGAACTTGGCTTAAAAGCACGTTTCCGTCTACAGTTACGTCCGCGCGGGCGCTACAATTTGTCCAATCTTTGGTTGCGGTTACGTCGAAGAGTTTGGTCAAAACTTCAGTCGTTTTGCGGATAATCTCTTCTGCTTTGACTTCAACTTTTTTGGACTCGGGCGGCAGTTGTTCGCCTTCTTCGTCTTTGGGACGGTAAGTGCGGGAGATTCCAGAAAGCACAGCGGGCTTCTGGAGAGCTTTTTGAGCTTCTGCCAGTTCTTGAACCGAGCGGCTTTTGATGCCTTTTTCGATCGCAATAATCTGATTTAAGCGTGCCATTGTTCGATTTTATTGACGCTGAACTCACATCAAGTCCGGTTGATTTTGATAATCAAATTGTTTGTCCTGTGGCTTTTAGGGTTTTGAGGACTTCAGTCCTCAGTACAAACCTCAGGATCGTTCTTTAACCAGACTTGTTCATTTTGTAGTATTGCATAATTCAATATAAATTACAAGCTTTTTTTTGTAGGCGCGGTGTCAAGAGAACCCGCGGCTATCCGTGTCCAGCAATTTATCCCTCAAAAAATCGGCAAAATCTCTAGCCTCGCTGCCAAAGTGTAGCAAATATAACTCTTTGTCAGCGCTCCAACTACCTCGGGAGATAGATGCGGAAATCCCTCCCAGGTCGCGTTGTCATGTCGGGAAATATTTCTTAACATATAGATAACAAAGGGAATCCGAGGAGACACCAAAAATCCTTAAGCCCTTGGGGTGCCCCGGTTAATCAGACTTTTCGCAAACAAGGGCTAAATCAATGAACAAGCAGCAAAACTCCGAACTTTCAGCATTTTTGCCCATGCTCCAAAAAGGCATTTGGCTGTTTGGGATTCTCTCTTGGATATTCGGGCTGACAGATAGAACTATTGCACTATTATCTGACGGATATTTGTCGGCGATAGATATTGTCCAGCTATTTACAGCATCCTTTTTCTTCATTAGCTGGCTGTTGTTAAGCCCGTTTTTGGGCCTTAACTCCCAGAGTCGGCCGAAGGAAGAAGCATCTTCCTAGTTTTTAATTGGTAATGTTAGTTTCTCGATCGCTCTTTGTTTCTTGTGGGGCAAAGCGGGCCGGCCAAATGCGATCGCAAAAAAACAAAGTTCCCGCCGTCACGCACAGCGGAATCGCCAACAGATTCAACAGGGGAATGCTCACCAAACCCAAACAAACCACACCAAAACTCCCGCTGGCCGGCAAACTCGCCCAAATTATCTTCAATTTCTCTTGAAAAGGTCGCCTCCGCCTCTCCAAAGGTGCGTCTAAAAAGTCCAAACAGACAATAGTCGCGCCCAAAGCTACGCCACCCAAACTGCTAAGAATAGAGCCGACCCCAGGGATAAAATGCAGCAACAGCAGCGGTATGCCGACGCTCAACAAAATTTGTAGTTTTCGCAGTTCAAAGGCGATCGCCCTTTGAATATCCCCAAAACTACTCGCCAGATTCATTGGTTCTTCTGCGGGCAATTGACCGTTCCGCAGGAGTTCCAATTGCTCGGAAAGTTTGCCGTACCAAGGCGAACCTAAAATCACGCCAAACTGCACTAACAAAAATCCGATTATCAGCAAAAGTCCTGACACTAGGAGTACGCGCAGCAGCCAGCCGAAAGCGACTGTTAACACGCCGAGAAAGCTCAGCCAAGCTGGAAAACTTGCAATTAGAGTATTAAATCGGACGGACAAATCGGCAACTAAAACGTCTATCCCTGCCAAACTGGGAAATAGCAAGCTTAAATAAAGACCAATACCAATTATAAAATTTAGCACCACGGGAACTAATACATAAGTCCACAGCTTGGGAGTTTGCAAAATTAGCGTAAAAGCTCGCAAAGGATAGGTGAAACCTGCGAGGAGTCCAATTGGTGCGGTAATGGCGGCGTGGGCGGGGTTTGAATTTAGCTGTTTTGACATATTTTCTGCTTTTGAGGACTCGACTCTATTTTCTATCATCCACTTTCCATTATTATTGCTGATGAGGATTTATCGCAGGTAGCCCAAAAGTGAAGCTTTTTATTTACCATACCCCGGAACTTACGCCAGCCGACAAAATGCCGGCTTGCGCGATCGCAGTTGATGTGCTGCGGGCGACTACGACAATGGCAACAGCCCTGAATAATGGGGCGGAAGCTGTCCAAGTTTTCAGCGACTTAGATAAGTTAATGGCCGAGAGCGAAAAATGGCCTGCTGATAAGCGGATTCGCGCTGGAGAGCGCGGCGGCGGCAAAGTTGACGGATTTGACATGGGGAATTCCCCCTTCGACTGCACGCCAGAAAAGGTGACTGGGAAGCGAATTTTTATCAGCACAACTAACGGTACTCGGGCTCTGCAGCGAGTGCAAGCTGCTGCAACGGTGTTAACGGCGGCTTTGATTAACCGCAAATCTGTGGTGCAGTTTTTGTTAAATAAACGGCCGGAAACTATTTGGATTGTGGGTTCTGGTTGGGAAGGGAGTTATTCGTTGGAAGATACGGTTTGTGCTGGTGCGATCGCCCAAAGTCTGCTAGCAGAAAGCGGTATTCCTGCGAGCGATTTTGCTGGTAACGATGAAGTATTTGGGGCTATTGCTCTTTACCTGCACTGGCAAGATCGGTTGCACGAGTTGTTGGAAAGAGCGAGTCACGGCCAGCGCCTCCTCGGTTTAGGTGTTATTGAAGATTTAAAATATTGCGCGCAAACGGATACTTTAGATGTGCTGCCCATGCAGCGAGAACCGGGAGTTTTGGTTAAGTCGGATTTTAAAATTCCTCAGGCTGATTTCTGGGTTCAATCTTCAGAAAAAACGGCGAAGTGAAATTTTCTGCGAATGCAGTATTAGTAAGGTGCGCCTAGGCGCACCTTACGGAAATTAGTAGTTAGCGAACAAGATTTTTTTTAAAAGAAAGTAGTATTAAAGATACTGGATCGGGACACAAAATTGTTTTGTTCCTAGTGAATTGCAGGCAATTGAGAATTGCTGGATTCACCGCCGAAGCGCTGCATTAAACACGCGGCAATTCTGGCTGCTGCACCGGGTTCTCCCATGCGGCGCACGCCATTTTCAGCGATTAGCTGCAACCTGTCGGGGTCGCGGAGCAAAGACTGCACGGCGCCGGCAACTTCGGCGGGATGTTTGACTAAAATTAATGACGGGCCTAACAGGCGACTTTGAGCTTCTGCAAAAGCTGGAGTAAATTGCGGGCCGTTTCCGGGAATGGCGATCGCCGGTTTTCCTAAACCTACAAATTGTTCTGTAGCAGTTCCGGCCATTGCTATTGCTAAATCTGCTTCGTACAAACAATCGTTAAAACTTTGCTGAGTTAAAATCATCGTGGCGTTTCTCTGGACAAAGGTTAAGGGCAATAGCAAATTAGGAGATTCTTTCTGAATTTCTTGACCGCTAGAAACAGGAGGTCGCAAAATACTTCCTTCTCGCCGCTGCGTTCGAGTTTCGCCTTCTTGTCGCCAGCCGAAAAATTCTAAACTAGGTCGCAAAGCTTCTAAATTTAACTCTGGAGAAATGGCTCCAAAAAATAACAATTTGCGATCGGCAAACAGCGATAAAATTCCGGCTACAGCCTCTATTATTAGCAGCCAATTAGCATAGGCTTCCGGCGCTCTAGAACCGGGCAGTAAGGTGATGACGAGCGATCGCGACCTTTCCCGCAACTCTGCGTCAGGGCCGTAAAAACCGGCTGGATTTTCCGGTTGCAGTCCGTCCATCATCGGGTTTCCGAGATTGTAAGCGGGAATTCCCAGCTTTTGTAAAGTCTCGGCGGTTAGCGCGTCCCTGGCAAAAACGGCCCGACAGCGCGATCGAGTCATCAACCAGCGCTCCCAAGGCAAATAAACCGAGCGCGGGCAACCCCACCAACCAAAGACTCGGGATTTGCGAGCCAGAGGCCCGTTCTCGTCGCGCAAATAATACTCTGACTTGGCAGTACCGACAAAGGCGTAGGGCGCGCCGCTGAGCCAAGCAAACAGCAGCGGTACAATATCCCCGCAGGCTAAAATAACGCCGTCTTGATTCCCAGACTGTTGTTGCGATCGCACCCAAGCGCGGATGGCTTTAAACTGAGCGATGGTTAACTGAAGCAGGCCGCCTTTGACATCGCGCAAAAATTCCCTCCCGTCCATGTAAATAAAGCCGCCCGAAGGCATCCGCTGCACCGGGCCGATGATGCGGGCGTTTTCTAGTTGAGCGAAAGCTTGCCCTTCACCCACTAGCGGAAAGACGGCTAATTCTGGCGGGTGCGGGTGCTGTTGCAGTTCCTGCAAGATGCGAAGGGCGATCGCGTCTTCTCCGTGGCCGTTACTGAGGCAAAGTAATTTCAATCCCAACTCTCTCAAAAACTGTCTCTGAATATATAGAAGCAAGATTAGCCGCAGGATGCAAGGTGGTATAGCCGAAGGAAGAAGTAAGTGGAGCGACGATCGCACGAGGCGGGGACTTTTTGGTAAAATAGCAGAGGAAACTCCTATTTTAGAGGTAAAATCGGATGGTACAAACCCTGCCAAAATCTTTGACACTCCAAGAGTTTCTGAAGTTGCCAGAAACCAAACCAGCCAGCGAGTACATTGACGGTGCAATCATTCAAAAACCGATGCCTCAAGGAGAACATAGTGTCATTCAAGGCGAGTTGACAAGTGCTGCTAATGCTACTCTCAAATCTCAAAAGGTGGCGCGAGCATTTCCCGAACTACGGTGCATTTTTGGCGGTCGAGCGATCGTTCCAGACGTGACTGTATTCACTTGGGAGCGCATTCCCCGTAAAGAAAATGGTGGTGTGGCAAATGTGTTTGCGATCGCCCCGGATTGGACAATTGAAATCCTCTCCCCCGACCAAAACCAAACTAAAGTTACTAAAAATATTTTACATTGTCTCAAACACGGCACTCAAATGGGTTGGTTAATCGATCCAGAGGAGCAATCGGTTTTTGTATATCGGCCGACTCAATCAACGGAGGTGTTTGACGAACCGGAACAGTTATTGCCCATGCCATCTTTTGCCAGGGAATTGCAACTGACAGTAGGAGAATTATTTGGTTGGCTATTAGAGTGATATCATGTCCTATTGAGCGACCGAACATGATATCACTACTCACCACTGACTACTGACCATCGATATATTGCTTTAAAGTATTCCGAATTTGTTTGAGCTGAAATCCCTTAGCAAGTTGGCGCAGCTTCGAGACAAAAGGCACTAAATTAGGTTCTAAACTCTCCAGCTTAGCACTCTCCTCAAAAATTTCTTCAATGTCGCCCATAGCTGCGAGTTTCAAAAGTTTTGCTACTGACTCAGAAGCCGCAGGTAATAGAGAAGAATAAGCAGGAAAATCAGAGGCTGGTGACAAACTGGGAGTTTTGCGCTTGTTGTTTTCCGAAGATTCCCCATAAATCCATTCTAGTCCCAAATGCACGCGCAACTGTTCCAAAAAGTGATTTGCTTCGATCGGTTTGGGAAGAAAAGCATCGTACCCTGCGAGGATGCTATCTTGCTGCGTCGCCTCGAAAACGCTAGCTGACATAGCGATTAACACAACATCTTTTACTTCCGGCAACTGCCGCAGTTTCCTTGCACTTTCTAAGCCATCCATTACAGGCATCCGCAAGTCCATTAAAATCACATCCGGGTGAAATTCAACTGTTTTGCAGAGGCATTCTTGACCGTTTTGGGCCTCTGCAACCTCAAATCCCAAACGCCGCAGCAGCCTGCACAACAAATCGCGATCGAGTTGATTGTCATCCACGATTAGCACTTTCCGCTTGTTGCCGATAAAACCGACAAGCCAGCGTTTTTCCTGCAAAGGAGACACCTCCAAGTACCGTTTAGCTGCTGGCACTTCTAAATCTACCCAAAAAGTGCTGCCTTTTCCCACAGTGCTGTGAACGCGAATTTCGGTACCCATTAGTTTCGCTAATTTCTGGCTAATCGAGAGTCCGAGACCTGTACCTTCAACAAACGTATTGCCTCCTACTTGGTGGAAAGGCAAAAATATTTCTTCTAACTTGCTTTGCTCTATTCCTGTGCCGGTATCCTCGACTTGAAAGCGGATTTTTAAAGCGTGTTTGGCGGCGATCGCATTGTGGGCGAAGCGCATATAATTTTCTTTCAGTTCCGAACTCAAAGTCGAGAACTCATAATTTTCTCCTTGCCCTCGACTCCAGGCCCCTGTGCCGACATAGCCGACTTTGAAAGTCACACCGCCGCTGTTCGTAAATTTAACGGCATTGCTGAGTAAATTTATGAGAATTTGGCGCAATCTTTTTGGATCGACACGAACGCAGCTAGGCAGGGGAGAGACTTGTTCGTAATGGAATAAAATTTCTTTTTGAGAGGCCCGCATCTGAAAGAGATCGGCAATGTTTTTCGTGAAATTTAGAAAATTCAACTCTTCCGGGTAGAGTTCCATTTTTCTAGCTTCAATTTTGGAAAGATCTAAAACATCGTCGATTAACATCAGCAGGTGTTGACCGCACTGTTGAATATTGCTGAGACTTTCTTGGTGATCTGAGTTTAAGTCTTTGTCGGTTTTGAGGATTTGAGCGTAACCTAAAACGCCGTTTAAAGGCGTGCGTAGTTCGTGGCTCATATTGGCAAGAAATTCGCTTTTGGCGCGGTTGGCGCTTTCTGCGGCTAGTGCAGCTTGTTGGAGGGCAGATTCTGCAAGTTTGCGGTCGGCAATTTCGGTTTGTGCTTGTTGAAATAGCGTGGATTGCTGGATCGCGATCGCCAATTGCACGCACAATTGCCGGAGGGATTCTATTTCTGACGAATCCCAGGAACGGGGGCCACTGCAATCGTGGGCGATCAGGAGTCCCCAGAGGTGATTTTCTGCCGTCGGTTGGACTTGGGAAATGCTTTCTCGTGCTTGTAAAATCGGCACTATTAAGTTAGCTTTAACTTCAAATTGTTCGAGAAATTTAATGTGACATTCGCTCAAATTTTCCGCGTAAATATCTGCTATAGCACGAATATTACCTTGCTGGTAAATATCAACAAACTTGTCTCTAAAACACGTATCCAAATTGTCAAAATTTCGCAATGAAATTATATTTTTTGCTACGGATTCGACAACTACAAGACCGCTCCAGTCGGGATTAAAGCGGTAAATAACTGTGCGGTCTGTTTGCAAAAAGTGCCGCACTTCTTCGACAGCAGTGCTGAGGACTTCTTCTAAATTGAGGGAAGAGCGAATGCGATCGAGCATGGCAACTACCAGCCGTTCTCGCCTTAATTGCTGCTGCAGGGCCATCTCCGCTTGTTTGCGTTCGGTGATGTCGGTAATTACTCCCACTAACCCGATTAAATGACCAGTTTCATCTTTAATGCCGTCGGCGCGAAATAAAGTTGTTACCAGTTTGTTGTTTTTAGTGTTGATTTTGAGTTCGCCTTGCCAAGATTTGCCTTTACGGAGCGTTTTAAACATTTCTAGCAGCACATTACTTTGGGGGTAAATTGCTGTTAATCCGCCTGCTGTGTTTAGTTCTTCTGCTGTGTAGCCGTACTGTTGAACAAAGGCTTGATTGTGGTAGAGCGATCGCCCTGTCAAGTCAGCAATGCCGATCGCATCGCTGGTGCTTTCCACCGCTTGAGTAACTCGCAGCAAATCTAATTCTGCTTGTTTGCGATCGCTAATATCAGTAATAGTGCCGATATAGCCTTTAATCTCCTGCTTGTCTCCGATTTCTGCAATGGCCTGACCTATCACCCAAATTACCCGACCGTCGGGACGCTGAAAGCGGTATTCTGATTTAAAAGGAGTTTTATCAATAATTGCTCGATGCCATTCATTTTTTATCCGCTCGACATCATCGGGATGTATGGCATTCATCCAGCCAATTTCTGCTGCTAATTCTGCGTTTAATCCCGTAATTTCGCTCCACCTTTGATTCACATAAAGGCAATTTCCCAAGGTGTCGGTATGGAATATGCAAACTGGCGATGCTTCGGCTAAAGTTTGGTAGCGGCGCTGGCTCGACCGCAGGGCTGATTCTACCTGTTTTCTATTAGTTATATCGCGGACTATAGAAATGATTTCGCCACCTACAAGCATTGTCAGGGACAATTCTTGAGGGAACTTAGTACCGTCCGGGCGCTGACCGCTCGCTTCTATATTGCAGTACCCTTTTTGCAGAAGCATCGGCATTATTTGTAGTTCAAACAATAGATTTTCTGCTTTGCTGTAGAGCATATTCCATTTCTTCCCATACAGTTCGCTAGGGCTTGACAAACCGTACATTTTGAGATAAGCTTCGTTTGAATAAATACATTCTTTATTATTATTAAAAATGGCGATGCCGTCATAAGCAGCGGCCATTGCTACTGCTTGTCGCTGGAGTTGGGACTCTACTTGTTTACGAGAGGTAATGTCGTGACCGACTGAGTAAATTAAACCTTCTTCGGTAAATGGCGATGCCGTCCACAGGAAGCATTTGTAAGAACCGTCTTTGCAGATGTAGCGGTTTTCAAACGAGATACTAGACGTACCGGCTATTAGTTTTGCCCCTTCGGCTGCGGTGGCTTTTCGATCGTCTGGATGAACAAATTCGATCATTGGCTTGCCCAACATTTCACTAATACTGTAGCCTAAAGCTGTTGACCAAGCTGGGTTTAAACGTTTAAAATTACCGTCAAAACCTACAATGCAAAGCAAATCTAAGGAGATGGTAAAAAAACGATCGCGCTCTGTTTGTGCCTGCTTTAATTCAGTAATATCCATCACTAAACCGTCCCAGAGAATATCGCCTTCACTGCCACAGTTGCTCTCATTAGTGAGCCTTTCTGGTCTCGCAGCTCCTTGCAGCCACTTAACTTTTCCAGATGGTAAAGTCTGCCGCCACTGCTGCTGCCAAGGTTCCAGCATAGTGGCTGAAATTGCGATCGATGCTTTTAAATCTAAGAGATCGTCTGGGTGAATTCCCTTGGAAATGAGTTCCGCATTTTGTTCTATTGCTTCTGCCTCTAATTCGTAGAGTTGGCGGCTGCCTGAAGAGATGTAGGGGAAAGACATTTTTCCCGTTGATGACATCCGTAATTGATAAATTGTTCCCGGCAGGTTAGCTACCAATTTTTGAAAGCGAGCTTCGCTTTGTTCCAGGGCTTTTTGTTGCTGTCTGTATTCGGTAAAATCTCTAATTGTACCCACTATTACTTTACTGCCGTCTGCTATTTGAAAAACGCTTTTTTTGGTAGAAATTATGTGTTCTCTCCCGGCAAAGTCTGTGAATTTTTCTTCAGTTTCCAAGCAGACACCCGTTGTCAATACTTCTTCATCTTTTGTCCAAAAAACAGCAGCTTCTGATTCGGGGAAAAAGTCATAATCAGATTTGCCAATCAGCTCTTCCCGCGATTTGCCGACCAACTGACAAAAAGCATCATTTAATATCATCCAGCGGTGTTGCTCGTCTTTGACAAAAATGGGGTCTGGCGTAGCATTTATGGTGTGGTTTAAAAATCCTTCTGACGCTTTCAGTTTTGCTTCGTAACGGTAGCGATCGCTCACGTCCAACACTACTTCGATTATCCGGTCGATAGACCTGTCCAGGCGGCGCATACAGCGTAGGGAAACTCGCGTGTGAACTATTTCGCCGTTTTTTCTGAGCCACCTTTTGTCTAAGATGTAACCGTCGAGCCTACCTGCTAACATCTGAGAAAACTTTTCACAATTAACCTGCAAATCCTCTGGATGAGTCAACTCTAGCCAATTCTTTTGCACGAGTTCGTAGCGCTCATAGCCCAGCAAATTGCACAGGGCATCGTTAACTTCTATCCAGTGGCAACTTTGAGGAATTTCGCTGTCAATAATTGGAGCGGTGATGGCAATGCCGATCAGGGAATTTTCCACCACCGAGCGATATTTTTCTTCACTTTTTCGCAAAGCATCTTGACTGTTCTGGCGTTCTATGGCGTAACGGAGCGATCGAATTAACAGTTCGCTGTCAATTTTTCTTTTTACCAAATAATCCTGGACCCCGACCGAAATCAACCGCAGGGCAAGTTCTTCGTCGTTTTGGGCGGTCAGAACTACGATCGGCACATTTACCCCGTATTCTTGTACCCGAGCCACCGTCTCGATTCCCAGACTATCTGGCAGTGAAAGGTCTAATAAAATTATGTCAAAAGTTTCTTGATTCAATCGCTGCTGCGCTTCGCTGAGGCGCTCTACTTTCGTCAGCACTATACGCTGCGCGCCGCCAATTTCTGACAGCAAATCTTCAATCAGCTCAGCTTCCTGAGGGTTGTCTTCTACTAAGAGAACTTTAAAGCAGATAGGAGGCAAAGCTAAGTTAAAAACTGCTTTCATAATATTTATTAATCAACAAAATGTTAAACTAACTTGAATTTGACTTTTTATTTTCAGGGCAGCCATTCAATTGTACGTACACATACATCGACCGTAAGATTGACCGTAAGATGGCGGGGTGAGCAAGCGCTACAAAAAATGTCTTTAATAATTAAAATTATATCACGCACTAACTAGACTGTCAACGGAAAACATTTTTTTGTAACTTGTCATTTATACCAGTTAAAAAGAATGCAACGGGAGTCAAATTTATCAGCCGTATCGTCACAAAAATTTCCAACTTTTTACTTCTTTTTTTATGTAAAATGGTGTTAAATGGTCAATTGTAATTTCTAGTTTCTCACTTACAATATAGAAATAAATTGAGTTTTCCTACCTTAGAACTTCTACCTTTTGACGAAAAGATGCCTCACTTAAAGGAGAGTAAAGTGAAACGTAGAACCTTGCTCCGGTTCCGATTCCACCCAGATACATCCCCCGTGAAGTTCCACAATCTTTTGACAAATTGCTAAACCAATACCTGTCCCCGAATATTCTCTTTGAGTATGCAAGCGCTGGAAAATTTGAAAGATACGTTTTTGATGCTGGGGAGCAATCCCAATTCCATTATCTGAGACAGAAATTAACCAGTTTTCCTCCTGTCGGCAAGCGGTAATATGAACCACAGGCGGTGCATCGTGGCGATATTTAATCGCATTGCTGACTAAATTTTGAAATAGCTGTATGAGTTGAGAAATATCCCCCATTACCGCGGGTAATTCGCTGTACGTGACAACGGCTTTAGTCTCGCGGATCGCCCCTTGCAGGTTCGCGAGTGCTTGCTCGACTGCGTGATTGCAATCTGTCATTTCAAAAGGTTTCCGACTCCGGCCAACGCGCGAATATTCGAGTAAATCGTCAATTAAAGTTTGCATTCTGGTGCAGCCCTGAACGATATTGCCGATAAACTTACTACCTTGGGTGTCGAGTTGGTCTTTGTAGCGTTTTTCTAAAAGTTGAGCGTAACTGGCAATGGTTGCTAAAGGCGCTTGTAAGTCGTGAGAAGCCACATAAGCAAATTGTTCTAGTTCCGCATTTGAACGCGCCAATTCTTGGTTAGATTTTAATAGAGCAGATTCGGCGCGCTGGCGGTTTGATATCTCTTGTTGGAGTACCAAATTTTGCTCTTGCAAAGCTTTTTCAACGGCGCGACGGGTGCTGATTTCTTGTTGCAAAATTTGATTTTTTTCCTGAAGCGTTTTTTCAACTGCTAAACGGCTAGTGATTTCTTCTTGCAGCAGCATATTTTGTTCTTTTAGCTGCTTTTGTAAATTCCGCAGGCTAAGGTGACTTTCGATGCGGGCGAGCACTTCTTCAAACTGAAATGGCTTGCTGATATAGTCCACAGCTCCCACAGCAAATGCGTTTACTTTGTCGAAAGTTTCATCTTTAGCACTGATAAAAATTACCGGAATTTCGCGAGTTTTAGGCTCTAATTTCAAGTGCTGACAAACTTCGTAACCGTTCATTTCCGGCATCATTATGTCGAGCAAAATCAAATCGGGTGGATTAGAATTGCAGGCTCTCAGAGCCATTTTTCCGTTAATCACGCAGCGGGGGGTGTACCCCCTCTGAGTCAACATCGTAGACAACAGACGCAGGTTTTCTGCTGTATCGTCTACTACTAAAATGTTTCCTAACGGCGTCCCTGGTTGGTGATTGTTCATTGATTATTTCCTTGTTTTCACAAAAGATGTTTGCAGCTATTTTATTTAGGTCTTACGGAAAACACCCGGTTTCTAGTAGGAATATTGGAAAAAAAAACGAGGAATCGGCTCATTAACCGGGTGTTTAGCCGTTTATGTACAAGCAAGTCCTGTTATTGTTTGTTTATCAGTTCTCAAATCCCCAGCAGCAGAGTCAAAGCATTATTGTCCCAAGTCAATCCTTTGTCTAAAACTTTAAATCCGGCGACTTTGCACATAGATTCTAAAGCAGTAGCTGTAGGTAGCCACCAGCAAGGCGCAAAATCGTTCATGTCAAAAACTGCTTTCTCAGTTATCCCTATAAGTTGGTTGTTGTTGATGTATGTCCGCCAGTAAGCTGTTAAAATAGCTCGTTCTGCGTCGTCCAAAGCGGGAATAAACATTACTCCAGAAGCGGGAATTTCATAGCGTCCCAACTCATTTTCTATCACTTCTTGGGTAATAGCTGAAGTGAAAACTAAATGCTCGCGAGTTATCTGACGCAAGGCAACTAAAATCTGCAAGGGATGGGGGTGATGGTACAAAACTCCTGCACAGTGAACTACATCGTAAGGCTCGCCAATGTCTGCAAGCTGAATCTGAGTGATATCTTGATTGATACAGTGATAATTAGCAATATTTAAACTTGTCATGCGATCGTGAAAATCTTGCCACCAGTGGAGGGATGCCGGGCAAACATCAATCATTGTCAGAGAAACTGCACCGTATTTGCTAGCTACAGATACTTTTTCGCTGACAGTTCCCCACAAGCCGCCGACTTCTGCAAAAGTCTTGCCTTTGACTACTCGGGCAATGTAGCGATCGCGAATATCCTTAGCCTCTAACTCTAATAATAGAGTAGATTCCCCTGTTTGACGCTGTTTTTCTAAAATATCCTCTAATTTTTGGGATATTTCTGGATCTTTGGGTCTAATTTCTAATGCCATCAAGTACAACATTATGGCTTCGTTACGCCGATCGCTCTCAGCAAATTTTTGGGCTATTTCGCAGTAAAATTTAGGAGGGTGCAGCGGCTGCATTTCGTGGTGATAGTAGCTAGTTACTACATCTGAATCTACCGGAGTTCTTTTAATTAGAGCCTCACCTAACTTTATGTAAATTCCCGGTAGAGACGGCTCGATTTTAAGCGCACAAAGGTAGGCGGAAACAGCATCGTTCCATGCGTGAGTTTCACTCAAAGCATCGCCTAAATTGTAATAAGACCAAGAAATACTGGGATTAAGTTCAATAGCACGTTGGTAAGCGGTAGCTGCGGCTTTCCACTGTTGGGTTTTTAACAGCACTTCTCCTAAATTGTGGTAAGTCCAAGAGAATTCTGGATTGAGTGCGATCGCCCGCCGATAAGCGAGTATTGCTGGTGCAAACTTTTGAAGTTTAACTAAAGTCAAAGCTAAGTTATAATGAGACCAAAATAAATCCGCATTTAGTGCGATCGCCCGTTCGTATGCAGCCTCAGCTTCTGACCACTTTTCTAGTTTAAAAAGAGCATCTCCTAACTTGTGAAAAGCTGCGAAAAAATTTGGGTCTACTTCAGTAGCGCGCTGGTAAGCAGCAGCGGATTCAGACCATTCTTCTAATCGATCGCAAGCTGCACCGATGCTGTAGTAAGACCAAGAATAATCCGGGTTAATTTCCACAGCCGTGCGGTAGGCGATCGCAGCTTCTTGCCATTTTTCTAAATTGAGTAGCACGCTGCCTAAGTTGTAGTATGACAAAAAAGAATTGGGATTTAAATCAATGCTTTTTTGGTAGGCAGCCTCCGCTTCGCGCCAGAGTTCCTTAGCTTGCAAAACATTGCCTAATTTGTAATAAAACTCCGAAATCTCCGGCTGGAGTTGAATAGCTTTGCGGTAGTTGACAATAGCTTCGTCCCACTGTTTCAAGTCGCTAGCAGCTTCTGCTATTTTGCAATAAGCTTCGCAACAACTAGGGTTTAAAATAATGGTGCGGTGGTAACAAACTAGCGCTTTTTCGGGCTTATTTTGGGCAAGCAATGTATTACCAAAATCTAGATATTCTTCCGCTATTTCTATTGGCTGTAAGATGAGTGCTTGATACCAACAGTCTGCTGCTTCCTCAGCCTGACCGACTTGGGTAAATATCCGGCTCAAATTTCGATAGAATCCTGCAAAGTCCGGTTGGAGGGAGATGGCTTTTTGATAACAGGCGATCGCCTCTTGCCACTGTTCCAATGTAGCGCAGAGAGTGCCGAGGTTAGCAAAAGCTTCGGCAAAATCCGGTTGCAGGGCGATGGCAACTTTATACCAATACCTTGCGTCTTCTAGTTTACCCTGAGCTTGCAGCGCCTTCCCCAAGGTCTTGCAAGTCTCTGGAGAGTTGGGTTCAGATGCCAAAACTTGTTGGCAAAGTGCGATCGCCCGCTCAAAGTTCCCTGTAGCTAAATAAAGTTCTGCCTGTTGCTGAAAATTCACCTGCGCTGTTTCCGAATTCATTTTTTATTTTCCTTTTGAGTAATCATTCCCTGTAAAATTATATGCTACAATTTGCCAAACTTCAAGTTTCTGTAATAAGTAAAGCTAGCGAGCTGATAATAGTGCTAAATGTCCGCGAGATTAATATAAACTAGACAGTAATAGGTTAACAGCGAGCTAAATAATGTCAACAGTCAATCGAACACCGCTTATTAGCGTAATTATACCTGTATATAATGGCGATCGCTACATCGTGCAAGCGGTAGAAAGCGCCCTAAGTCAAACTTTTACTAATTTGGAAATTATAGTTGTAGACGATGGTTCGACAGATCGCACGCAGCAAGTATTGCAACCTTATTTTGACAGAATTCGCTACATTTATCAGGAAAACCAAGGAGTAGGAGTTGCCCGAAATCAGGCTTGTAAGCTAGCCAGAGGAAAGTTTTTAGCGTTTCTAGATGCCGATGACTATTTCTTACCATCCAAGCTAGAGAAACAACTAGCTTGCTTTGACGCTGATCCCGCATTAGACATGGTGCAAACAGGTTGGCTGCTAGTCGATGAAATCGGGCGAGAGATTTCTGCTGTCAAGCCTTGGCAGCACGCACCCGAATTAGATTTAGCCAGCTTTATTATATATAAATGTGTGCGTCCGAGTGCGATGATGCTGCGCCGAAATTGCTGGGAAGATTTGGGTGGTTTCGCTTCTAACTTTCGGCTAGCCGAAGATTTAGATTTTGCCTTGCGTTTGACTTTAAAGGGGTACAAAGCAGTTTGGTTAGAAGAGATTCTTACCTGTTATCGCCAGCACAACTCTAATATCATGTCAAGCGGTTTGCCGCTCATGAAGAATACAGAAATTTTGATGAAAGAATTCTTCAATAGACCGGATTTGCCTGAGTCAATCCGGCAGTTAAAAAACCAGGAACGCTATCAATGCTTAAAGTGGCTGGCCTGGCGGATGTATCGCGACGGCCATCTAACAGAGATGGCTCAGTGTTTGGAAAAGTCATTGCAATATACGCCTTTTTCGCCCACAAGAACAGTCTTGAATTGGCTGGAAAGTTTTCAGATGGCTTCGGAAGAATATGGTGAAAATTTTGACGCTTATTCGCTGAGTAAGTTAGCGGAATGGCAAGAGATAATTCTGATGGTGATGACTAATCCACCCGAATCTCAACAAAGTTCTATTCCCACACCTTCAAAAGCGCGTGAAGCGAAGCTCTCCCGTAGGGAAACGCACATTCTACTCTACAACACCGATGATCCGGGTGTGGGAGGATTAGCGCAGTACAATCATGCCTTACTCTGTAAGTTAGCCCTATTAGGCTATCGAGTCACTTGCTTGCAAACCAAGCATTCTAGCCCCTTGCTTGAGCGAGAACGAGAGTTAGGTATAGAGCATTTGTGGCTGGATTTTAGCAGCCATAAAGATTTACAGCGGGTGTTAAGAAATACTCAGGATGCACAAGAGATTTTTGCGAGTAATAAACCGGATCTAATTATTTTTAGCGATGGTTGGCCATTTTCCAACTTTGCAGCTAAACAGGTAGTTATTCAAATGGGAATACCATACATTATGCTGATCGGGTTAGTTATGCCAGAACACGCAACTTTTGCCTGCGGGGATGTAGTGCCTTATGCACAAGGAGTGCTATACCACTGTCTGCAAGCTAGAGCCGTGATTGTTTTGGCTTACGAACATTTGAATTTATTGTGCCAACATTTCAACTTGCCAAAAGAGCGAGGACAGGTGATTTACTTGGGGCGTTCTCCAGAATATTTTGCACCTCCTAATGGTGCGGCTCGTCAACGCCTGCGACAAGAAATAGAGATTCCTGAAGATGCGATTGTCTGTTTCACATCTGCTCGATTGGCATCGATTAAAGGGCATCGATATCAGATTGAAGCAATCAAGCAGTTGCAGCAGTCTCCTGTGTGGTCTCAACTGTATTTTGTGTGGGCAGGAACGGGTGAGGGAAGCGCTGACAATGTAGAAATAGAATTGAGGGAAACTATTAAAGAGTTAGGGGTGAGTGATCGCGTGAAGGCGATCGGACAGCGCTGGGATATCCTAGATTGGCTGGATGCTAGCGACATATTCGTTTTGACTTCTCTAGCAGAGGCCGCGCCTTCTCTAGCAGTCATCGAAGCGATGGCTAAAGGATTGCCGGTAGTTGCAACGGCTGTGGGCGGCATTCCTGAAGGGCTTGGCGATACGGGGAAATTGTTGCCAGATCCGAATACCGATCCAGAGGGCACCGCGAGGGAATTGGCGAAAACTGTAGAAGCTTGGTCGTTCAATCCAGAATTACGGCATCAAATCGGTCAAGCTTGCAAGCACCGAGCCGAGAAAGTGTTTAAAGAGGAACGGATGTTGGTAGAGTCGATTGAGGCGATCGAAAAAGCTTTACTTTGCGATCGCCAAACCGATTCATTTGTTACTCAAAAAAATGTGCAGAGGTCAATGGCGAAAATAGAAAGCCTAGTCAACTACAGCTCTTTCGTATGGAATGCTTGGCAGGCTTACTGTCAAGAAGATCTAAGCAGAATGCAGAAATCGCTTCAAGAATCTTTGAAGTACACACCTTTTTTGACTACAGAAACGCTCTTAAACTGGGTAGAATATTTTGCTCATTTTTCCTCAACTACAGGGCAAAATTTAGATACATATTCTCTAATTAGTTCGACAGAATGGCAACACTTAGTCGAGGAATTACAAGGTATTGAATATGTATTTTATGCACGATAAAATACCAGATTTACATTTCAAATGATGATGGCTGTCAGCAGTAGAATTGCCTCGACCTTCTGCCTTTCGCCTGACATCCGTTACATCCGTGAATCAGTTGCCGAACCCTTCCTTATCACCGATAAAACTCATGTTAATGGCAAATTCGACACCGCGAGTAAGTGTAATTATTCCAGCATATAATGGCGATCGCTACATCGCGCAAGCGGTAGAAAGCGTCATCAGCCAAACATATAAAAACTTGGAAATTATCGTCGTAGACGACGGCTCAACCGACGACACCCGCCAAGCATTGCACCCTTATTTTGACAAAATTCGCTATGTTTATCAGGAAAACCAAGGAGTAGCTGCCGCCCGCAACCGAGGAATTCAGGAGTCCCGAGGTGAATTAATTGCTTTTTTAGATCAAGATGACTTTTTCTTGTCCGATAAGTTAGCTCGACAAGTTGCGTTATTTGACGCTCAGCCATCACTAGGAATTGTTAATAGTGGCTGGCGAATGGTTAAAGAGCAAGGCGAAAGTATTTTCGATGTAACACCCTGGGAATACTTGCCTCAGCTAGACTTAAAAACCTGGATTGTTTATCTGCCCCTACTTCCCAGTGCCATGATGTTTTCGCGGCAGTGGCTGGAACGAGTCGGTGGCTTTGATTCTCAGTATGATTCAGTAGATGATGCCGACTTAATCTTGCGTTTAGCACTATCTGGCTGCGAAGCTGCTTGGTTGCCTCAAGTGACAGTATGCTACCGCCAGCACGGGCAAAATGTGTCCATCCAGAGAGCGCTAAAACAGGCAAACCTTTGTATTAAATTAAAGCAAGATTTCTTCAGTAGAGCCGACTTGCCACAGGACATCCGCCAATTAGAAAAGCAGGCTTTTTATGAAGCTCTGACATGGATGGCGTGGCAACTTTACTACAGCGGCTATCCGGCAGAAATGACTGAGTATTTGCAAAAATCTTTAGATTATACCCCGTCCTCGCTGACACTAACTATAATAGATTGGGTAAAGCGCCTTACCCCAATTTCTCAAAGCTACGGCTGCCCAATTGATGGCATTGCTCTCAGAAAAATCCCAGAATGGAAACAGTTAATGGCTAGTATCATTACTCCTAAAAAAGTGCGCGTTAGTGTCATCATCCCGGCTTACAACTGCGATCGCTACATTGTGAAATCCGTAGAGAGTGTTCTGGCCCAGACTTATCAAAACTGGGAAATTATCGTCGTAGACGACGGCTCAACTGACAACACTTGCCAAGTTTTGTCACCTTACCTCGATTTAATTCAATACATCTATCAAGATAACCAAGGAGCAGCAATTGCTCGAAATCGTGCTTGTAAGTTAGCACAAGGGGAATTTTTAGCTTTTCTAGATGCTGACGACTTCTTCTTACCCGAAAAACTAGAAAAACAAGTAGCTTATTTTGACGCTGATCCCACATTAGATATGGTGCAAACAGGTTGGCAGATAGTTGGCGACAACGACGAAGCGATCTATGGAGTAAAGCCTTGGGAAGAAGAACCAAAATTAGATTTAGAAGCCTTGGTTTTCTACAAATCAGTGCGTCCCAGCGCCATGATGCTGCGGCGAGAGTGGTGGGAACGCTTGGGCGGTTTCGATCATCGCTTCCCCCCAACCGAAGATTTAGATTTTGTGCTACGTTTAGCTTTAAAAGGCTGCAAGTCAGTTTGGTTAAAAGAGATATTAACCTGCTATCGTCAGCACGACAGCAATATCATGTCTAACGGTCCCCAATTAATGAAAAATACCGAAATTTTGATGGATAATTTTTTCGCGCGGCCAGATTTACCTCCGCACATTCACGACTTAAAACGCGCGGAACGTTACAAGTCTTTGGTATGGATAGCATGGCGGATGTACCGCGACGGATATTTGGCCGAAATGGTCGAAAGTCTGGAAAAATCTCTGTATTACACTCGTTTGACAGGTACTGAAACTGTTTTTAATTGGCTGGAAACTTTTAAAGGAGTTTCCGAACAGTACGACTACCACTTTGATGCCTATGCCTTAACCAATTTACAGGAATGGCAAGACATAGTGGCGATCGCAGCGAACAATCCTTATCAGTTTCAATCGGCTCCCAGTTTGACTTCTCGGCAGCCAACAAAGCACGTAGTCCTGTACACAGAAGACTCAGGAGTCGGCGGATTGGCTCAGTTTAACCACTCGCTGATGTGTAAATTAGCTGCCGATGGCTACCGAGTAACCAGCGTTCAAAGTCAAGCTTCTAACCCTTTAATTACCGAACAAAAACAGCTCGGTATCGAACATATTTGGCTAGAGTTCAACACGATGAAAGAGTTTTTGCGAATAGCTTACAATTTGGATGATGCTCAAAAGATTTACGCCCAGGCTCGACCGGATTTAATTATATTTAGTGACGGCTGGCCGATGGCTAACTTTGCAGCCAAACAAGTTGCGATCGAGCAAAATATACCGTACATAATCAGTCTGGGTTATATCAATCGCAATTATGAAACCTTCGATCGCGGCGATCAAATTCCCTATTTCGATGCAGTTGCCTACCAGTACATGGTAGCCAAAGCCGCCGTAGCAGTTTCCCACGAAAATTTAAACTTGTTCCAAAGTCTATTTAAAGCGCGCCTAGAACGAGGAAAAGTAATCTATTATGGCAGACCAAATAGTTATTTTGAGCCGCCGAATCTTTCCACTCGCCAACGGCTGCGTCAAGAACAAGGAATCCCCGAAAATGCTGTCGTTTGTTTTACGGCGGCTAGGTTGACTCCAATTAAAGGATATCAGTATCAATTGCAGGCGATCGCCCAACTCAAATCTCGTCCTATATGGCCCCAAATTTACTTTGTGTGGGCTGGACCTGGGTCTACCACTCACGATAATCTGGAACCTGAATTAAGAGCAACTGTGAGCAAATTGGGAGTAGAAGAACAGGTTAAATTCTTAGGACAGCGCTGGGATATTGCCGATTGGCTCGACGCTAGCGACATCTTTATTTTATCTTCGGAAGCTGAGGGAATGCCACTAGCAATTATGGAAGCAATGGCGAAAGGATTGCCCGTAATTGCCACAGCAGTCAGCGGGATTCCTGAAGAATTGGGAGACACGGGAAAGTTGCTCCCAGATCCTACAATCGACCCAGCAGGAACAGTAAAAGAGTTGGTACAAACGGTGGAAATATGGGCAGAAAATCCCGACTTGCGCCGACTTGCAGGACAAGCGTGCAAAGCGCGAGCCCAAGAACTATTCAAAGAAGAACGGATGCTTCGGGAATATGAAGAAATAATTGAACAGGCATTTGTAAGTGACGGTGATAGCGACAGTTTCTCTATTAGTCCGAAACTCACAAAGCAGGTACAGCAAGTGGAGAGACTGCTGAAATACTATTATTTAGTGTGGAAAGCTTGGGAGGCTTACGATCGGGGAGATATGTCCGAAATGGTGAATAATTTGCAATCTGCTTGGGCTTGTACACCTTATTTTACCACAGAAACTATCTTTGATTGGGTGAAAAACTTTGGCATTTTTGCTGTAGAAAAAGGGGTTAATTTCGATACCAACGAGCTGATCAACTCCCGCTCGTGGCAACAAGTGATAGAATCAATACAGGGTTTTGAAGTGTTGTCATCCGTTCGTTAAAACTGAGTTCTTGCAGCATTCTTAGGAACGGGCAAGATCCTCATTCCACAAAACATCAACCAAAGAAAAGATATGCAATTTACATTCAAATTCCCACGGATTAATAAACTGCTGCCAATTGGTTTAGCTATTGTCACTTTCCTGTTAATCACATATTTGGGACAGCAACCAACTGTTGCCCAACTTCGCTCGAACGTTACAGTAGATTTTGGACAGCCAGCCACCGGTATAATTTCCATGAGCGGCATCCTGCACGGAATCGATACTAGCCAGCCGCCGGATAGTTCTATCAAACCCTTGCAGCCCAAACTTTGGCGGGCGGGGAGACTCGATATTTACGATCGAGTAATCGCCAGCGGAGCCGAGTTTCAGTTACTAGTCAGCGACTTGTGGGGCTACGGTAGCAATCCCAATGGCTGGCCCTATCAAAACTACCCCGCGTGGGAAGCATTCATTCGACAGTTAGCCCAGCAAAATAAAGGCAAGAAAATTATTTGGGATGTATGGAATGAACCAGATTTAAAAAATCCGTTTTGGAATGGAAGCAGAGAACAATTCTTTGAAACCTACAAAAGAGCTTACAAAATTTTGCGAGAAGAATTAGGACCGTCAGCAATGATTGGCGGGCCGAGCATTACCAACTACAACAAAGAATATCTGACCGCTTTTTTGAATTACTGCAAAGCGAACAAACTGGAAGTAAATTTCCTAGCTTGGCACGAACTAAATGATACAATGATATTATTTGTTGACGACCATGTAATTGACGCTAAACGTAATTTTCAGCAAAGTCCCTCTTACAAGGAACTGAACTTGCAAAAAATTTACGTCAACGAAATTGTCGGGAACTTAGCGCAGTACCAGCCGGGGGAAATCTTAGGTTATTTGTATAACTTAGAGTATGCAAAAGCTGACGGTGCTTGCAGAGCTTGTTGGGATACTAAAGGGCCAAATAAAGTTAGCAATTGCTTTAACAATACGCTGAGTGGGATGGTCACGCCTAATACTTTTGAGCCAAGAGCAGCTTGGTGGGCTTACAAAGCTTATGCTGATGGAGTTAATTCGCGGGTGCGGAGTTGGTCAAATAACAATCGCCTTGTCGCTTTAGCCAGCAAGTCAAATCCTCAAGGTAAAGCACAGATACTTTTAGGTTATTTTGACCCCAATTTTTCCTCAGCAACAACGGTAACATTAAGCCTCGGAAATTTGGAGCAGCTAGGCATTCAAAGAGGTCAGAAAATTACTCTAAAATTAGAAAAAATTCCCAACAATCAAGAAGGAGCCGTGCCACAGCTTGTCACTGTTAAAGAAGAAAGTTTGTCGGTAAGTAGTGGCAGCTTGGCTTATGTTATCCCTAATTTCAATGTCCACGAAGGCTACTTATTGACGGTTAGCAAGTGATATCGTTCTCGGTTGCATCGGAATTATATAGAGGACATGGCAGTGCCGTGTCCCTACAAATATATAGATTTTAGCTAGGATTCTTCAAAGATTTTTGCACAGATTCTAACCACTCTCGGACTGTTTGATTTTCGGATTGTGGGTCGTAGTAACACCCTAATTCATCAAAGATGAATGCTTCTAAATCCGCTGGGGCGATCGGCATTTCTAACAGTTTGCTGAGTTCTTGCGATGCAGCTTCAACACTTGCGGGCGGTTCGCTGCTGCGGTAGTTGTTCACTACATCGCTGGGAGTGTCAGCTTCTAATGGCCAGTCTTGATGAAAGTAGGAACTGAAAAATTGGCTTAAATGAGGAAATTGATTGATCATTGGGGATAAGCTGTGAGGATAAAGTATCCGGGAGGTAATTTGGCGCTGCGCTGGAGGACGATTCTCAGGCGAGATGTCGAAGTTGCTTTCGATGCGCGGCGACGCAGAGTAATGCCAATGATTCTGTTGGCATTGTAGTCGATCGCATAACGGTTGCCTCGACTTTTCACCCAGGAGTCGATCGCACTTTGATTTCTGTTCATTGCTTCTGCAATAGCCGCTTCGGCGACGGAACGATCAGTAAATGAAGATGCGGCAGAAATTCTCGTTTCGCTTGCGAGTCGCTGTGCTAGTTCTGCTTCTGTTTTGCCAACGTGTCTCTCTAAAGTGTGTCCTCCTGCTGATTCGTGAAAGTCTAACCCGCCGCCCGGTATGTTGGGTACAAAAGCTACGGTCGTTTGTGGTAGGGTTGAGATTTTCGGTGCAACAACCGTGGCGTAAACACCAGGTATAGCCGATTGGAATAATATAATTATTGAGGCGATCGCACAGAGGATACCTAAAAACTTTTTTAGGCGATCGAGTTTATTTTTCATTGCTGTTGAATCTATTTCTTATATTTAGTATAGGTATTTGCTGTTCTTTTGTCTATTTCTTAATCGACCCTTAATAAGTTATAAATTGCGCTGTATTCAAATATACTGTCCGCAGTACCCACCCTACTCTTAGTTAGAAATTGCGCGCAGCATTTAAATACATGGTGTGTACGGAACACCCGAGGATTATTCCTAAATACACTGTGCCCACGGATCAGCCTACGATTATTTATAATAATTCGTAATTTTTGTAGTTTACAAAGCTTCACTCACTATGAGAAAATGTTAATAATTCTTTGAAAAAATGCCGGATGATTGATGATAAATTAATTTATCATCTTTAAAAATGTGACAAAATGCAAGTAGTGATCCTAGCTGGCGGTCTCGGTACTCGTCTCAGAGAAGAAACAGAATTTCGTCCCAAACCCTTAGTTGAGGTGGGGGGGCATCCGATTATTTGGCACATCATGAAAATCTATGCACACTACGGTTTCCAAAACTTTATTGTGTGCTTGGGGTATCGCGGCAACATGATTAAAGAATATTTCCTTAATTATGAAGCCATGAACAATGACTTTACTATCTGTCTGGGACGCCAAAATATCATCACTTATCACGAGGAACATCTCGAACAAGATTTTAAAGTGACACTGGCTGAAACTGGTGCATCAAGCATGACAGGAGGCCGGGTCAAACGGATAGAAAAATATATCGATCGCGAGAATTTCATGGTGACATACGGCGATGGAGTAGCTGATGTCGATATTGACGCCTTGATGGATTTTCACAAGTCTCACGGGAAGCTGGCAACTGTCACTACATTTCGCCCGATTTCTCGCTTTGGAATTTTGGAGGTAGACAGCGATAGCCGCGTAGTTCAATTTACTGAAAAACCTCAAATCGACGGCTGGATCAGTGTTGGATATATGATATTTAACCGCCGGGTATTTGAGTATTTGGGGGGAGATGATTGTATTTTAGAACAAGAGCCGATGCAGCGTTTGGCTGCAGACGGACAGTTGATGGCTTACCGTCATGATGGGTTCTTCTTTGCGATGGATACTTTTCGAGAATACAAGTATTTAAACGAACTTTGGGATGAAGGCAAGGCTCCTTGGAAAGTGTGGAAATGAGTTAGTTTGGGAGCGGGCTTTTAGGCTCGCTCCACAATAATTTGAAGAAAAATAAGGCAGATTCTACGTTTATTAAGTACACCCCGCGAGCGACGGAGTAGTAGGGACACGGCAGTGCCGTGTCCCTACCTCTGCTATAAAATAATTATAAAAAATGGATTCCCAAGATATTCTCAACAGCACAGAAACTTACCTACAAAAGTGCGTTGCACCTCACGCGGAAATTATCGACAGCGACTCGGAAGCGCTGAAAACCGCAGTTGCTGAATTGGAAGCTCGATCGCTCTTAGCATTGCGAGTTCCCAAAAAATGGGGTGGTGCCGAAGTTGCACTGGAGATTTTTTACCAATATCAGGAATTGACGGCTCGATATTCCGGCGCTTTGTCTTTCCTGCAAACTCAGCACCACAGCGCAACTGCGATGATTGCCAACAGCGACAATGAAATGCTAAAAAGCAGATACTTGCCCGCGATCGCCCAAAAAGAGCTACGCTTGGGTATTGGGTTTTCGCATTTAAGGCGATCGGGCAATCCGGCAGTCACCGCAACTCCCACAAAAGCGGGCTATTTACTGTCAGGAAAAGTTCCTTGGGTAACAGGTTTTGGCTTATTTCAAAAGTTTATTGTAGCGGCGGTAATTCCTGACGAACGCGCTGTTTTCGGTTTAGTGCCTTTTGCCAATATTGAACGCGAATCGGGTAAAATAGCTTGTAGCGAAATCATGCAGTTAATCGCCATGAACTCCACTAATACTGTGACAGCAACTCTCGATAATTGGTTGCTGCATGAATCGGAAATAATTTCAGTTAAACCTGTCGGCTGGATTTCGGAAAACGACACCAAAAATATACTGAATTTTGTTCCGGGTACTTTTGGCTGTATTCGAGCGGGATTGGATGTAATTGCAGCAGCGGCGGCTGCTAAGAATTCACCTTTTATAATGGCGGCTTGCCAAAAACTAGAGCAAAAGCTCGATCGGCTAAAACAGAATTTCCCACAATCTCAACATAGCTCGAAAGCAGAACAATTAGCGCTGCGAGCTCAAGCCATTGATTTAGCGGTGCGTTGCGGGCACGCTGCGGTTGCAGTTTCTAGCGGTGCTGCTAACGGTGTGGTACACCCAGCCGGGAGAGTTTATCGAGAAGCTTTGGTGTATACTGTTTCCGGGCAAACAAAGGATGTGATGGAAGCAACGCTCGATCGACTAATCGAATTTTAAATTTTAGATTTTAGATTTTATATTGAGTTCCCCGAAGGTCAAAAACTCAACTGTGTTTAATAAATAATAGATATATTTAACCTGATGACAAACAATTTCAACTCAAATAACTTAAAAACGATCGCCTACAGCCAAATTATAGACTTAACCCATGCAATTCATCCCAACATTCCCATCTGGCCAGGAGATCCACCCCCAGAAATTGCCACAGTATCTCAAATAGAAACAGACGGGTATTTCCTGCGAAAATTTTCAATGGGAGAACACAGCGGCACTCACATCAACGCACCCAACAGCTTTTATGCAGGAGGCGCCAGTATTGATAGTTATTCCCCGCAGTCGCTAGTTTCCCCTGCAATTGCGATCGACATCCGAGAGCAAAGTCTTGCCAATCCCGACTACACTTTAACAATTGATGATATATTGACTTGGGAACGCCAGCACAAACTTATAGAACCGGGAAATCTAGTTTTATTGTATACTGGCTGGCAAGAAAAATGGGAGAATCAGGGAGCATTTTTTAACCGAGACGATCGCGGAATTTGCCACTTTCCCGGATTTGGCAAAGCAGCCACTCAATTTTTGCTAGGAGAACGCTCGATAGCGGGAATTGGAACCGACACCCACGGAGTCGATACCGGGCGAGATGAAAGTTTTGCGGTTAACAAATTGGTATTGGAAAAGCAGCGGATAGTCCTGGAAAATCTAGCAAATCTCGACTTGTTACCTGCGGCTGAAATCACTTTAGTTATCGGAATATTGCGCCTTTTGGGAGGTTCCGGTTCGCCCGTGTCGGTGTTAGCTTTTGTTGCTTGAGACGGTAAAGATTACATCTTGCACCATGCTCAAGAACAGGCAAGATGCCTGTTCCCCAAAGAGTGAGTTTTCTTGTGGAACAGGCATCTTGCCTGTTCCTAAATAGGTAATTGAGAATGGTGCAATATTTCAGGTAAAATTAGATAGAGAGAAGTCGAGTAAAAACAATAAGATTAATGACAGAACTGCCCAAGGATCTCAACGAGGCGATCGCCCAATCCCGCATTGCCACCGCCGCTGCCCTCTCGGACGGCAAAACTCTACTGCAAGTCGAATTAGTATTTCCCGAAATCGCCCTGCAAGCACAGTCTATCACCGAACAATTCCTCCCAGAATTTGAGGAAATCTACCCCGGAGTCAAAGTCTTTTTTCCCGACGCCGGTGCGGCAGCCCTCGCGCGCCGCGACTGGGGAGAAACACCGTTTAAAGTCAGTGATTTGGGCAGCAGTCGCAGCCCTGTTGAAGATAAAATAGCACCGGAAGATCAACTTTTCATTTTGATCAATCCAGCAGCCGTAGAAGTTGCCCAAGTCGAAAAAATTTACATAGCTGCGGCCGGTCGCCCAGTAATTCTACTCAACCCGCGCCTGGAAGATGTTGCCACTATAGGTATAGGCTATGCGGGCCGCCAATTGCGCGATCGATTCCTCAGCAAAATTGAATCCTGCTACTACATCAGACCCCTAGACACTGCTGCTTTATTCCGCTGCTACCCCCAATCGTGGCAAGTGTGGCTGGAAACAAACAACGAATACGAACTAATTTCTGAAACCGCCCAAAAACCAGTCGGAGACGATTTAGAGCGGATTTTAGCCAAAGCTCTCGGAACCGACGATCCTGACTCCACCACACCTGCCAAACCTGTAAAAAAGAAAGGTTTTTTGGCAGAACTCCAGACATTCCTCAAAGCTTTGACTCAGTGACAATCGTTAAGGCTCGATCGTATTTTAGGGTGTGTCAGCTAGGATTACTTTCGACTTAATCCGTCGCCTAATCGCTGATGCGCCCTAAAGCGTGAAATAACTCACAGCTTTGCCTCACTAACAGCAGTTGCAGAAGCACAATTAACAGCTTGCCTCTGTTTCTATCAGTAGCTAGGCAAACAGGTACTGGCGAGCTTTACAGAATCTTTATACAAAGCAGTATAATGGGTGACACCCCTCCACCGTAAAAGAGAAGAGGCAAATAGCAGCAAAATCAGATGTTATAAGGTAGAGATGGGGCTTTTGAGTCAGGGAAGCGGATAAACACAATGGAGCATCGGCGCATTGTTATCGGGGACGTACACGGGCATTACGACGGCTTAATGACCCTGCTAGAGGCACTTGCCCCCAGCTCGAACGATCGCGTCTATTTTTTGGGAGACTTAATCGATCGTGGCCCCAAAAGCGCTCAGGTATTAGATTTTGTGCAGCAAAGCCCCTACCAAACTCTGTTGGGCAATCACGAACAACTGATGCTGGAAGCTTTGTCGGGGACGCCGATGGATATGCGAGCGTGGCAATCTTGGCTCTACAGTGGCGGCGATGCGACAGTGGCGAGCTACAGAGATACAGGGATGATGCCGTACAAACACTTAGAGTGGCTGCGATCGCTCCCCACGCACCGGGATTTAGGGGACATCTGGCTAGTTCACGCCGGCGTTGACCCCCATCTGTCGATCGAGGAACAGTCGATCGAACAACTTTGTTGGATTCGCCGGGAATTTCACACCATGTCGAAACCCTATTTTCCCAATAAATTAATTATCACCGGTCACACGATCACTTTTACCTTCCATGGGGTCAGACCGGGCGAATTAGTCAGGGGCGAAGGGTGGTTGGACATTGACACGGGTGCTTATCATCCCAAAAGCGGCTGGCTGACAGGATTTG
This sequence comes from Microcoleus sp. B3-A4, assembly GCF_036705385.1. Lineage (NCBI taxonomy): Bacteria > Bacillati > Cyanobacteriota > Cyanophyceae > Oscillatoriales > Microcoleaceae > Microcoleus > Microcoleus sp. B3-A4. The sequence continues at coordinate 91,600 of NZ_JAUBUI010000012.1, forward strand.
ACCTCAGCTACCGCAGAGTTTATCAAGTAAATGTATTTAACAATCAAGTCCGAATTTTGCCGTTTGACGAAGTTGTCAGGCAATTGAAGCCGCAGCCGATTGCACCCCCGAAACCTGCGATCGATTCTGTTGTTCAACAGCAGTGTTAAATCAAGTTTTCGTTGTAGGGTATGTCAGCTTAAGTCCGAGCTCTTAAATCGAAATTAACTGGGTGCTGACATACCTTAGTAACTGGATTTATTTTTTAACGAACCGCGAAGACGGGAAGATCGCGAAGTAAGAAAAGAGAAGAGAAAATAAGATAGTGCCTGACAGATTTACATTTGCTACGAACCTAAAAGCCTGCGGATTTCTAGCCTGTAATCCTCATTATTCAAACCTTCACCGCTAGCAAGATCCGGATCTATAGCCTGCGAAATAGCAGCAATACGATCGCCAGTAGCCGGGTGAGTGCTCAAAATGCTAGGAGGAGAAGGTTTGTCGAGCAACTTTTTCATAAAATCAACCATCCCAGATTGAGCGTAGCCTGCTCGCCCCATAGTTTGCAATCCCAACTGATCGGCTTCATACTCAGCTTGGCGACTGTGGGGGCGCCGCAAAGCCAATTCCACCCCAATCTGAACCGCCTGAGATCGATCGAGTCCAGTGGCGGAAGCTACACCTGAAGCTATGGCCATTTGACGCATTTGTTTAACCGCGTGGCGAGCATTAATGTGAGCGATTTCGTGGGCGATCACACTTGCTAATTCTGCCTCATTGTCCGCCGCTGCCATCAAGCCTTTATTCACATAAACAAAACCGCCCATAGTTGCAAAAGCATTAATCGTGTCGTCGTCAATGACTTGAAAAGTATAAGGAATATTCGGGCGAGTGCTTTCTTGAGCGAGTCGTTGACCGATGCGGTTGATATATTCTGTAGTGTCCCGATCCCGGTCAATCTTAAACTCGCTGTTCGTTAACTGCTGATTAATTTGTTGGCCAATAGCCACCTCTTGGCGATCGGACATATTCGACAATTGAATAACTTGAATGCCTCGAAAAATCAGTTCGGGCAACGAAAATGCTTGAGTCGGTTCCGGGGAAACCACCCAGATACCCGCAGCCACCATCAGGGACAGAAACAGATAAATCCCCCGGCCACAAGTACGCCGGCAAGTCAACCAAAAACTTTTTAACATGAGTAATAGGTGCCAGAAGTTAGATAAAATTTGAGGAAAAACTCGAAAAGTCACTAAATAGGCAGACGTAATTTGAGGCTGCTTAGTTGCTATTCTAGCTTTTTGTCAATTTTTAACCGCGCCACCAGCTTCTGGGCGATCGACCTGTCGGCCAACCAACCGCCGTCAACTGCCTTCTGGGTTAAGTGCCCAAGTCATGCGGATTTTGGGCGATCGTTGTGGTAATATCTTTTAGCTTCAGGACTTACGCATCAATAAAGTATGTCATTGCCAGCGGTAGCTCAGCAATAGCCGCATCTGTTTTTCATCGATGTCTGCGTAAGTCCTGAGCTTGTAAACATACTCCTGTCGCTATCAGTATAATAGGCGATTTATGAAAATTTTGGATTCTCAAGGCCGGCTGTTCGGCAAACTCAGCATCCTAGACGTAGGTGCCGCTCTAATCGTACTGCTAGTTGCAGTCGGAATCTTCTTCTTTCCCGGCACTTCTGGCGGTTCCGTCGCCCAAGTCGGCACCAGTGTCAAACCTGTAGAACTTGATGCAATTGCGATCGGTCTCAAAGGAACAAACGTTCAAGATTTGTTCAAACCAGGCGATAAAATCAATGTGGTGATCCGCAATCAACCCTCCGGTCAGATTACCATCAAATCTGTCAAAACTCTCACCCGAACCCTAGCAGTTCCTCAGCCCAACGGCACTCTGAAAGCTCTCCCCGATCCCAGAGAAGAAGAAGCCTTCAGCAAAAATATGATGTTTACCTTAGAGGGAAAAGGTCAACTTACTGAAAATGGCCCGGTTTTAGGTAATACGAAAGTCAAAATTGGTACTACGCTAGAGCTTGAAGGCAACAAGTACATTTTCAACGCCAGCGTTATCGACGTGCGAGTCAAAGAATAATTAGTAGTCAGTTGTCAGTTGAGAGTTGACAGTTGTCAGTGGTTATTGGTGTCAAATTCAGACTAAAATTCATGATAAATCTCGCTTCTAGCAGAGTCTAGATCCCACCTAGCCCCCCTTAAGAAAGGGGGGGACAAGATTATTGTCAAAGTCCCCCTTATTAAGGGGGATTTAGGGGGATCTAGACTTGGATATAAACGAGAGATACAGCGGTCTTTAGGATTAAGTTGACATTTATGGGTAGTAGGGAATTAATCTTCCTTCTTCCCTCGAACCTGAAACCTCTATCCGTGACATCCGTTTGCATCCGTTAAAAAATCCGTTGCCGAACTTCTTCACCCTTCGGAAAGCAATTTTAAGTATTGCCGAATTAAGCCAATCGTGACAGCGGGAATTTCTAACTGCGGAGTCAAACCTACGTTTTCCAAAGGTTGAAAAACTTTGATTGCTTCGGGGTTGAGGTTGGCCAACCGCTGGCCGATATCGGGCCCGGTAAACTGCGATTTTTCTCCCCAAATAATCGCTGTCGGCGTTGTTAGCTGAGTGATGTACAGCGACAAATCAAAGCACAAATCTCCCCGCACAAAAGACAGGGCGGCATATTCTGCATTTGGTTCCAAAGCAGATGCGAGGTAAGCATCAACAATTTCTTGATAAACGCGGCGGGAATCGGCAAATTGGCGCTGTTCTAGGAAGTTACGGATGCCGCCGTCTGTGGCGATGCCGGTACTGTAGAGCAATTTGTCTAAAATCGGCGTACCCACTAGCTTAGCGAAGAAACTGGTGCCGTAATCTTGTCCGAAGTCCGACAAACCGCTGGGTATGGTCAAAATCAGGGATTTAAAGAGATCCGGCCGTGCGATCGCCGCTCGAATAGCGATCGCCCCTGTCAGCGAAGAAGCAATCACATCTGTCGGACTGCCGCAAGTTTTTTCTAGAAATTCAATCAGAGTTGTGATATAATCTTCTACCTGATAATTTCTGGCCGGATGTTCCGATCGCCCCCAACCGATTAAATCAGGTGCTAAAATTCGATATTCTGCCGCAAAAGCCGGATAAACTTTCGACCATTCGTAGGCACTCGACCCGCCACCAAAACCGTGAAAAAATACTAAGTTTGGTTGATTTTCCGAAGTTGAGGTCGGCAACCCCATCCAAGGCATTTTTTCAGCAGTGTAGTAAACCATTCTGCCGAGAGAAGTAACTATTGATCGCTGACCGAAGCCGAGGGGCACAAGCATAAATTAACCTCAATCGCTGTTATATTTTAGATTCTTTTGAGCCGCCCCGTCTTTGTTTAAAAAACTTGCAAAGCTGGTGGCGTTTTTGTAAAGATTGAGTAATGATTTAAATCTATTTTAGTACAGGTGAAGCGTGAAACTACAGACAGCAAGTAAGTTTTGCGATTTGGGCAATTCGCCTGTGTAGTTATCCTTAGCCTTGCAAACTACCGCCGATCGGAGATAATAGCAAAATGATGGGTAAGACCCCTCACCAAAATAGAGTCTGTTCGCCAAGCCGGAAAGCAGACGCTCGGAAAGCAGGAGTATTGGAACTCGCTTTCAGGCAGGAGGCAGGTTCGCCGACGCTCGCCAATCACAAATCATTAATCACGATATTTTGCGGAGCAGTGGCTTTTGAGGTCGAAAGTCTTTGTTGGAGAGCGGGCGATGGGGTTTCGATTCCTAATTGCAGGTTTGGCAATCACGGGCCTCGCCGTTATCAATTCCAAAAAACAAGAAACAACTAATCTCAGGGAGGTCTACTAAAATGCAACTGCTGAGGAAACGCGATCGCGAGGGTTTTATGGTTGATGCGAAAAGTCTTCAATCTGACGGGTTTGCAGAATTTGATACAGCCTATCGAAGCATGGACTTAAACGGCAAAAAGTCTGTTGTTGCCATTCCAGAACGCTCAGGCGCAGGCTCAGAGGTGCGATCGCGCGCCACCGTACCGGCGATCGTCCGCGTAGCTTTAGAAGACTTGAAATGCTTTGAAGTAGTAGAACACCAGTTTGCACATTGGGGGGTGACTTTTAGCAATGCCGTCGCCATCCAACCTTCAAACCCAGCATTTTTCACGGGTTCTGGGGCAACAGTGTTAATGGGAGCCCCCAAAAGCGGACTGATAGAAGTAAGTTTTAAGTATCCAGTTCGCAGCGTGTCAGGACTGGTCACCAGTTCGCGACGAACTGTTTTATCTGCTTGTGACATTGACGGCAACGCAATTGTTCAGGATGAAATGCCGGCGCCCAATCTGGTCGGGTCTAATTCTCCGATCGCCCCTAGGGCTCCCTTGCGCGTAAAAGCTCCGAATATTCATAAAATTACTTTTTACGCTTTTGACGGTCAGCTAATAGTCGATGACTTGATTTTTGGATTTTAGAGCAAAGCCATAAGTAGCGTCCCAAGTCTGCAAACCTTCGAGAAGGGCATTGCGGACTACAGCTTCTGGTTCCCGACTCAGCATCAGGCGAAAGCACTCGGCAGCGCGGGAACGGGCGATCGAACTTTTGACAGAGCTCACAGGACCAAACCCACCCCGATTCACCAAATCGGTCATTTGCCGCACTGCAATTAAACGCTTCACGGGGTCAGCATCAGTCAAATCCGCCAAGATGCGATCGAGCGCCACTTCATCTTTTGCGGCCCTCCGACTCAACCCTTGCCGCAGCAACAGCCCTGCAATCGCGAACGTGCCCAAATTCTGCAAAATCACGCTCAAAGCCATCCAGTGGCTCTCGGAGTCCGCCCAAATCGCCAAACTCATGTAAGCGCCCAAGGTAGCAATGCCGCCCGTACCCACCGCTAAAACAAATCGGCGGTTCGGGCCCTCCCAAAATTGCTCGCCTTTTGCTCGCAGCAATTGCCAGTCCCACGACTGCCCTCGGTAAACCAGCATCATCGCTGCTATCCCCAGGCCTGTGGAAAACAGTAACTCACTGTTCCACCACCCCCAAACTGCTGCCAGGGTGACAACTGCCAGCCAACCTTTCGATCGAGTCAAACTCTCTAGCAGCCACTTGAGAAACGCAGTAGAAACCACAGGCGAGCGGGCCGGCTCGCTCTTGTCATCTGCCCTCCGGCGCATTGTTTCGGCAGTCCGGCCTGTGGCTGTTGGGGTTCCCGGCGGGCGACCGTCCGAACTAAATTCCCTCAAAGCTTGGCCATCAGTCATTTCTAAGGACAATTCGCTCAAGGGGAGCGATTCGAGTTGCAAAGTGCGATCGGACACTTTCACAGGCGATCGATTCAGCTTGGTGGTAGTTTTTTTAACTTGATTCATACTGACTTTTTTGAAAAATAACTTAAATTTATCCAGGCGTTTTTAGCACTGATTTAGATTCTCGGCCAACAAGAGTCTAAGACTCTATGATACCGGAAATTTAAACCCGTGGCGAGTACCGCAACGGCTCCGAATTCCGAGAAATCATTACCAAAAATAGGGCTATTGAAAATTTTTGAGAAAAGCACCACAGGTTAACAGCAAATATTTTTGCATCACTCTTGAGACTGAATGTCGATCGGAGTTGGCATGATGGCAAAAAACCGAAATTTTTTAATTTCAGAAAATAGGGGAATTTTAAGTGATTCAATTCCTCCGCCAAGAAATGCACGACGAAAATTTAGCCTTTTCCCCCAGGCCCGGGTTCTCGCTGCTACCCCGGTGTCAGATGAGGCTGGGTTCAGCTTGACCGCTAGCGGGAGGAACCGCAGCCTCTGGGCGGGCCGAGAATCCAGACAGTATTGGTTGATAATTAATAGCAGAAGCCTTCTTAAACTGCTAAGATTTTGGAATTAATGGGAGTTGAGTTAATTCAACCGGGTTCTGGTAAAAAGGAGTCCCTGATGCTCATGGGCAGGGGTTAAATGGCGGGAGCATCTCAAGTCGGGTAAATTAACCGTCATTATTGTAGAGGCGCCTTTACGCCCGATCGGCAAGATCGGCCAGATATCCGGGTAAAACAGCCCCGCCACCTGCATATTATGGTCGCTCAACCCGACTAGATAGCAGGAATGCCCTCATCCGGGTTCAAACCCGTAAAGCAGTAAGGCCAGCAACCGACCGCGCGATCGTGTTCGGCAAGTGCGGAGGCTGGAAAAACAGCGGCTTTTGACCAAACTCATACAGAACTGCGGCCCCAAAGTGTGTCTGCGAAGGTTAGGCTAGTGGAGAGAGGAAAAGAATAGTTACGATCGAGACTTGATGAGTCTACCTCGTAATTTATTGCTCAGTTGTCAAGCCCAACAGTTTTGCATTCTCGCGATGAGCGAGACTCTGGGCACTTCCAACAAGTGGGGAACTCGACCGTCAAAGAACTTGGGTTTGATGGTAAAGCCCTGACTAATATGTAAACACCTTACCGATAACTCGCCGGAACAATCTTGCAAGAAAACCCATGTCTAGTATGCAAAACCAATTCACGGTTCACTTCTGGGGCGTTAGAGGTAGCATAGCGTCTCCCGGGGCAGAAACAGTACGTTACGGGGGCAACACGCCCTGTGTAGAAATGCGAGTGGGTGACAGTCGCCTAATTTTCGATGGTGGTACTGGATTGCGGGTTTTGGGGCAAACTCTCCTTTCCCAGATGCCCGTAAAAGCTCATATGTTTTTTACTCACTCTCACTGGGATCACATTCAAGGATTCCCATTTTTTGTCCCAGCTTTTATTCCGGGCAATTGTTTTCACATCTATGGGGCTATTGCTCCTAATAAGGCTACTATCCAGCAGCGCCTCCACGACCAGATGCTGCACCCCAATTTTCCGGTGCCCCTGCAAATTATGGGGGCAGACCTGAAATTTAACGATATAGAAGTGGGCCAACCGCTGGAAATCGGAGATATTAAGGTGGAAACAGCTTTGTTGAACCATCCCGGGGAAGCTATAGGCTACCGGGTAAACTGGCGGGGGTATTCGGCTGCTTACGTGACTGATACCGAACATTTTCCCGATCGTTTAGACGAAAATGTGGTGTATTTGGCTCAGGATGCTGACGTGCTGATCTACGACGCTACTTATACCGATGAGGAGTATTATGCGGAGAAGAGCAGCAAGGTCGGCTGGGGACATTCGACTTGGCAGGAAGCGGTGAAGGTGGCAAAGGCTGCTAATGTCAAAAAGTTGGTGATTTTTCACCACGACCCGCTGCACAATGACGAGTTTTTAGACAGGGTGGGAGAACAAGTGGCTCAAAGGTTCCCGAATAGTTTGATGGCGCGGGAAGGTTTGTCGTTACAATTGCTGCCTCCTGATAACGATTTGTCTGAAGCGTCGGTGCAAGCGCCTCAAGTGTCTGTCTGAGGGATTTGAGCTTGTCAGATGGTTCTGAAATCTCGATCTGTGAAATCTGAAATTTAAGTGAGGGCTGACCTCACTCAAGGACGGATACCGTGCCACGTACTCCTGTCGTGGAAAACCAAAAAGTTTAGACTCTTGTTCAAGCTTCCAGATTTATCTGTGGAGTCAATTCTAAAATCTAAAATCTAAAATCTAACATCGACTGGCGATCGCAATCTGGCTAAGTATGTCAAAATTTTAAGCGTGTGGGTAACTTCTTCTTGTACCGCTGCTCTGACTCCAACTTCTGTTGCCTTGGGAAACTTTGATGGTTTGCACCTAGGGCATCGACAAGTCGTGCAGCCAATTTTAAATCGATCGCCTGAGCAAAATTCTGCGACGATTTTTGCGTCGGGGCCAAACTTGCGCTCCAACGCTGGCAGAGATGAAAATTTGGAAAGCGAACCTCCGGCGACCTGCTACAACGACTCAGCAGCACCGCCCGATCGAGCCGGCAGCAGCCATAATTTCGATGGTTTGATAGGCCCCAAGGCAGAGGGCAACAGCCTCTCTGGTCGGGATTCTGATGGGGTCGATCGGCTTTACGGCACTGTGGTGACATTCGATCCGCACCCGCAAGAATTCTTTACGGGTCAACAGAAAAAACTGCTGACGCCTCTGGCAGAAAAGGTAGAATTGCTCGAAGCAATGGGCGTCGAGCAACTGGTGCTGCTGCCGTTCGATCGAGAATTGGCGGCTTTGACTGCTTGTGAGTTTGTCGAGGAAATTTTGGTGCGGCAACTAAAAGCGAGTCGAATTAGTGTGGGGGTTGATTTTCGGTTTGGACGGGGACGCGCTGGAACGGCTGTGGATTTACAGTCGATCGCGTCGGGTTACGGTATTGATGTTGCTCTTGTACCCCTCCACAATTGCGGTGAGGGCGATCGGATCAGCAGTTCTGCAATCCGCGAAGGTCTGGCATCCGGCGACCTCCCAAGAGCGAATCAGTTGCTGGGCCGACCTTACAGTTTGGTGGGGACTGTTGTTGGGGGACAGCGGCTGGGCAGGACGATCGGATTTCCTACTGCTAATATCGAACTGCCGCCGGAAAAATTTTTGCCCCGTTTTGGCGTGTACGCGGTGCGAGTCTCGCTGAAGCATGGATGGGAAAAGATGAAAGAGGAAAGTTCTTCCTATCAGCGGGAAAATCCCAAATCTCTAATTACCGGCGCAGCATCAAATTTATCTTTTGTCAATGGCGTGATGAATGTTGGCTGTCGCCCGACGGTAGACGGGTTGCAACCCACTGTGGAAGTTCACCTGTTAGATTGGTCTGGGGATTTGTACGGTCAAACCTTGAGCGCGAGTTTGGTAGAGTTTTTGCGGCCGGAACAAAAATTCGCTTCTCTGGATGCTCTCAAAACTCAAATTCAGGCAGATTGCGATATTGCTAGAAGCGTATTAACTGCTAAAGTCTAATAATTATGTGATCTAGAACGGGCGATCGGTTTTAAAAATGGTGCAAGATGAGTCAGACTAAATTCTAGTTGTACAAATCCGCAGTCCGCGAGGCAAAGACTCCAGATTTTGGCAATCTTGATATCTTTTCCACAATTAGCAATTAGCAATTAGCAATCAGGGATATGAGACAACATATTGAACGGCTCAAACAAAATCTAGGCAAAACTATGGTCGGCAAAGCGGATGCTATTCGCTTGGTGCTGGTAGCCGTGCTTTCGGGGGGACACGCGCTGCTGGAAGACGTGCCCGGTGTGGGAAAAACGCTGCTGGCGAAGTCTTTGGCGCGATCGATCGATGGGAAGTTTCAGCGGATTCAGTGCACTCCCGATTTGTTGCCGACGGATATCACCGGTACTAATATTTGGAATCCGCGCAGCGGAGAGTTTGAGTTTTTGCCCGGGCCAGTTTTTGCTAATGTTTTGCTGGCTGATGAAATCAATCGGGCGACGCCGCGAACTCAGTCAGCTTTGCTGGAAGTGATGGAAGAAAAGCAGGTGACAGTAGATGGAGTTTCTCGAAATGTTCCGGCGCCGTTTTTTGTGATTGCGACTCAGAACCCGATCGAATATCAAGGCACTTTTCCGCTACCGGAAGCGCAGATGGATCGGTTTACTTTGTCTTTGACTTTGGGCTATCCCGCTGCGGTGGAAGAGTTGCAAATGTTGGAACGGCTTTCTGATAGTTTTGCAGTGGAAGATTTGCAGCCTTGTATTTCTTTGGAACAGGTGCAGGAATTGCGGCGTTTGTGCGCTGCTGTGAAGGTGGAAGGCTCTTTGAAACAGTATATGGTAGATTTGGTGCGATCGACGCGCGAAGATGAGGAGATTACTCTGGGGGTGAGTCCCCGGGGTGCGGTGGCTTTGCACCGGGCGTCCCAGGCTTTGGCATTTATGGAGGGCCGGGATTTTGCTACTGATGATGATGTTAAGTATGTGGCGCCGCACGTACTGTCTCACCGTTTGATTCCGGCGGGGGGAAAGAGGGCTAAGGCAATTGTTGACAAGTTGTTGCGAGAGGTTGCTATTCCTTAAACTGAAGTTCCCCCTGCGGGGAACTTCAGCTTACAGGACATTTGAAAAAAAACGGATTCCTGGAGCAAACATATACTCGCCCCCCGTTGCCATTACCCACCCACCCGGAATTTGCAGGTCAAATTTGTTAGTGCCATTTACCAAAGAAATTTTAGTATTACGTGCAGCACTGATGATCGGATCTACGCCTCCATTATTAGCATGGGGCTTATTTGCATCATTTACCCAGTCATTCATTAAAAACTCGAACTGGTCAACAATTGATGTTTGGAACGCCACAAACAAAAGACCTCTCTCAGCTTGAGGTTTATCTTCTATTTCTGGCCCAAAGGTAATACCGCGTCGAAGAAGTAACTTCTGAAAAGTTCGCTCTTTTGGACCAATATCTGTTGCATCATCCCTCGGGTTTACCTTGCGAATGTGTGCTGCGAAAGGACAGATTAGTCCATTTGGATCGGGTAGGTTAAGCGGATATGGATCGTTGGGTAGCGATACAGTCGTTGCTTCAGTAAAAGTGAAATAGTTCTCACCTAATTCTTGTTCTCCACGATCGAGATTGGGATCGCGCATTACTGGCCATCCAGATGCCCATCGACCGACAAGCAACGCACCAAGTCGTTCTGGAGTGAGGTCTGAATCAAAACCATTTTGACCTAGAGTTTCAGATGCTTCAGCAAGAAAGGTACGAAACCTTTGAACATCTTGGGATAATCTCCGATAAACCAAAAATGAACCATTCACTGCCCAAGCTGGTCCAGAAGGCTCAGAGTTTGGACGGCTCGATTCTGGCTCATCACTCTTTTGTCTCAAATAGCCAAACAAGAAATGACCTGGCCACACTAGGGGACGACCAGGTGCAGCAAATCTACTGCGGTAGATATCGTCAAATGCTGAATCTTCTGGCAATGTTCGTGATTCGATAAAATCGTCTGGTGCAATGGATTTGCGCCCTCTAATTGCTGGATGCGAAATGCCATCCTTGAAACCGAAGTGCTCATGACCAGCCAGTGTCCCGGGTCGTACTCGACCTCGATCGACGTGAATTCGCTGTAGTCCTTGCTGTTGCGCTGAAGTGATGAGTTCCTCTTCAACTCTCACCGCCCAATCAAGATTATCAGTTGCCAAAATGAGAAGTACATCTGGACGACGAGAACCAGCTCCGAAGATCCAAGTTTCTGGTGATCCTGGTTCACCACTACCCCGAGGAGGATCGCCAAGGGAGCTAGATCTCTCCTCAAGTCCTCGTTTGAAAGCTTTATCGTCGAACTTTTCAATATCTGGTACACCGAGCTTCTTAAGTCCTTGTGCTGAAATTGCACAGTTGAGAAACAAGAAGTCAAGATTGTCGGGTTCGTGCCCTAATTTCAGGCGCATCGCCTTCCACATACTGTGAGCAGCAAGAACCTCTCTGGCGGTCCACAGTCGTGGAGCCAGTGACTTGAGCCACAGTCGTGCTGGCTCTGGATCAACAATTTGAAGGAACAAGAAGTGCTGGCTATCCTTCTTAAAGCCTGGCAGGATATTGCCTTGGATGTCGTCGAGATCTAAAACTGGCTCTTCAAGCATTACATCTCTCCGCGTGTTCTATTTGTGTTCATGCGACTAGACATACTACTAAGCGCAGTTACTGCAATTGAAGGAGTTACAGTTACAGGAGTTGGTAATGGAAATGGGGGTGTACCAGTGCAACCGATCGCTCGCGGCAACGGAATTTGTTGCACGTCACTTACCAAAACTCCGACACGCACATCGATACGAGCTGCAATCTGGGCACCAAATTCGATTTGCTCGCCACCAATCTTGATATCTGAAACTGTGTAGCCTTTGCTCTCAGGTACTGAGTACACAGCACGAACAATATAGGATTTGTTCGGATCGGCATCCTGTGATCCTCGTAACACTTTCCAGAATTCATCGGCTGGAGTTGCATCAGGAGTTTCCCAACCCTTCCAATCAACACCACTCATATACAATCCAACTGGGTTCTCAATGGTAATGAAGCGGTTTTCCCTCGAAAACTTATTGATAGCATCTCCAATACGCGGATCGCTCTGACGTGCTTCATCACCATACCGACCACAGCGAATAAGTCCTTGTGCATCTGTAATAGGATTGCCAAGACCATTAACTCGCAAAATACAAGACCGCGACACAATGTTCACCTGGGCGCCAAGCGTGTTGTTCGGTTGCTGCATATGTACAGCAAATTCGTTGTTGTAACTGTTGTACCAGTCGTATTCACCACGGCTGTCAACTAAATCATCAATCGTGATTGATTGATTTCCAGTAATCTCCCGATAGACATCTACTAATAGATCGCGTGATTCCTGTGAAGTATAGAACATGAAATTGTAATATTCTGGAGGCTCACTCGTGAAGATAACTTCTGTAATCTTGTTGTCGGTGTTACGTTTGACAACCCATTCGCAGTATTCATCTTGAATTCGGGTAATAACGGATGGGTCACTCGGGAAACGTTGCCGTTGATCTAGATAGGTAAATTTCTCATCTGTGTTGTTGAATTGCTCATCAAAGCTTGTTGGGAGTGCTGACCAAATAACATTCTTAAGTTCTGAAGAGGACAGAATAGGCATTGATGCTGGATTGTATACGCGCAAATCACTGTCAGAACGTCCCCATCTTTGCAATTCTGTTAGCGCATCACCATAGAGATTGCTTTCATACTGCTCATTGATGAATGAACTCCATAAGTCTTTCAGCCCAGAAACACGCTCAAAATCAGTTAATTTTGCGGTTGGATCGAATACCCACATTTTCAACGCTCCTTTAGATACCTTGAATAAGACAAAAGCTATATGCGGTGAGAATTGTCACATAGCCTCCTGATAAATAGGCTCTGAGTCTCGTGATTTTTCTCTGTTCTTGAGGCTATTCTAAGCAACGCTATACCCGATCGACCAGTCGCATCTTTGAGTGTCACTCATTTGAGGGACAGAAAGAATCGCGCCTCACTCCCCATTCAGCAATTCTCGTCCATCGCCCCCTGCCGTCGCATTCCGAGCACTCCCACTCGCTCATTGGATAATTGCCCTGACGGGGTGACAAGCCAATTAAAAAGCTTAGTAGATCAGGTTTTGAACTGCTCAACCTCAAAAAAGCTTGAAAAACACGATCAAGCCTAACCAGTCATCCAACAACCGATAACGGGTCTAGAATCTTGTCAATGTCGTCAACCAAGAATTTAAGGAAATCATATTGCTTGTGCTTTATTAGTTGGGAACTTCCTCAAATAATGGCTTATTTAGTATCTAAAACTGTGTAAGCTGCTACGCAGCTAAACCGGATAAAATAGCATTGCCTTTATTTTTGATTTTTCGCTCCCATTTGATAACCAT